>CAZFLF010000041.1:0-15289 GCA_964519825.1 uncultured Pirellulaceae bacterium
GATGTCTTTGTCTTCGACGAGCGCGTTATGCAACCACCGGTACTCCTGGCCGCCTGTCCCTTCCATATACAGCACCTTGATCTTGCGGCTGGCAGTGACAAGTTGAAACGGCACGCGGTTATTTTTGGCGACCGCTTCGCCGTCGAGCACCGGAACTTCCAACACGAGTTCGCCGAAATCCGGATTGGCTTCGACCACGAGGTCCACCGACTGTGGCCCGCCGGCGAGTGTGATCGGCAACGACGCGAGCGGCTCGGCTTGCGGTCGGTCCGCCGAACGTACTTGCACGACGACACGCTGTCCGTCGAACCCCTGACTGCGAACGACCGTGTGGACAGGCACCTTCGCACCTTTGTCGGCGCGGCGTGGAACGACTAGTTCCTGAATCGCGATGTCGCCTCGAACCCGTTCGTCGCCGGCCGGAAAGACATGCACCGGAATGCCAAGCCGTTGGTAAATCTCCGCGAGTTCCTGCCCGCGAAATGACCGCCCCACCGTGCCATCCGAAAACACAAACACCCCGCGCGGCAGTTCCGTGGAGAACCGCGATGGGAGCCGCTCCAGCGCGTTGTCCAAGCGGCTGGCCTCTTCGATCGGCTGCAACGCCGCGATGTCCGGCGCCACGGACAACTGCCCGCCAAAACGGTACATCTGCACACGCGGCCGATCATTGCCCGTCATCATCCCGTCGACCTGTTGCAGGACTTGTTTAACTTGGTCGATGCGGCTGATTGGCTCATCGAGCCCCATACTGCGCGAACAATCCACCAGGTACGCGACGGTCGGCGGCTGTGACGGCAACTTCAATTCGTCGCGCCGCACCGGGTTCAGCAGAATCGCCAGTAATAGGCCGAGCACTGCGGCTCGCGGCAGAAACAAGTACCAGCTTCGTAGCCGCGGTGAGATCGCCCACCATCGAGCGGCCATAATCACGCCAACAAACGCCACGGCCAACAGTCCGTACAGCCAAACCGGATAGGGCCGTGACCATTCCAGCATAGATCTCTAGCTTCCAATTGATTACAGCGCCAACTCACTGCAAATCGTCCGAAAGTTCCCGGTAGTACTTTTCCACCAAGTCTTTGTACTCCGGCGGCACGGCGTCATCGGCATCGAGCAGCGCGCCGGCAAGGATCGCTTCTTGGATCTTCAGTTGCAGTGCTTTGTTGACCTGTCGAAGTCCTGTGCGGTCCGCCCATCGAGACCGTGTGTAGAACCCGGGAGCGACCGGCTGGCTGCTGCCTGGATCGTATTCCGTGTTTCCGCCCGAGGCCAACTTCTTGTTTGCGGACGCGGCTGCCGACGACTGTGACTTGCGGCTATCCGTGGATTGTCCGGGCTTGTCCTGACCTTGCCCCGGTTTCTCAGCCGATTCGCCGGAGCGCAGTTGTTGCAGCGCTTCGGCGAGCCGTGCGTCGCGACCGGCAAGTGCGTCGAGTTTTGGTTCGAGGCCGGCAAACGTCGAATCCGCCGCGGTCGGCGCCCCACTCGATTGCGCGCGATCCAGTTGTTCGATCAGCTTGGCGATCTGCTCTTCGAGCGCGACCAGTTCCTCCAGCTTCGGTTGCCCGAATTCGCCGCGCAGTTGCCGCAATCCCTTGGCCAGTTCGTCCAACCGCCGCGCGGCATCGCCCGCCGCCCGAGCCGCCTGATCGGGCTTGCCAGCCGCGATTTCGCTCGCCGCTTCATGCATTTGTTGTACGATCTCGGCGGGCGGGTTCGCGGTGTGAAGCGTTTGGAGCGACTGCTGCGTCGCTTGGACTTGTTCGAATGCATCAGCTCGTAAACGTGACATCAGTTCCGCGAGCATCTCGCCCTGCGACGCCAACGCTCGCTGCTGCTGAGCAAGCTCGCCCGCAGTAGCTGGCGAAAGGCCGGACACGCCCGGTTTGTCGCCGTTCGACTGGCCCGCTTGCGATTGGCCCGCTTGCGATTGGCCCGCTTGCGGCTGGATTCTGCCGCTGTCGGTTTTCCGCCCTGGCAATTTCTGTTCGAGATCCGTCTGTTCGTGTGCGAGATGTTGAGCGGTCCGCTGCGCGTGTCCCAGCCGTTCGCCGAAATCGGACGAATTCATTGCGGCCAGATGATCGGCGAGCTGCTCCAGTTGCTCGGCCGACTGCTGCGATTGTTCAGCTGCCTTGTCAGCTTGTTCTTTCTGGAGTGACTCCAGGCTGGACTGCATGACTTGCGCGACTTCCTCAGCCTGTTGCGGCGCCTGATCGCTGCCAGAATCGAGCTGCTTCAGTTTTTCCTCCAACTGCCGCAACTGGTTAATCATCTGTTGTTGGGCCTGCGCAAGCTGCGACGAAGACTGGCTCTGCGACGGCGGCGATTCCGAACTCGGCGGTGGCTGCTGTGGCCGCTCTTGGTCGCGGTCCGTGCTGCTCGACCCGGACTTCACCTCGTCCGACCACTTCCGCTGGCGCTGGGCCAAATCGTTCATCTGCTGACGAGACTCGGCCAGCTTTTGTTGTCGTTGTTTTTTTAGCTCGTCCGGCGTCCGCAGTTTTTGACGCTGCTGATGGTCGAACGTCCGGCAGGCCACCGCGGAACTGCTACTAGGCGGCGAAAGGTTTTGGCGGATGTTCTTGCGGGCGCGAATTAGTCCGGCCAGCGCCTGCTGTTCGGACTGCACGGCCGTCCCGTAATCAGTCGCACGCAGCTGCTTCTCCGCTTGCCCCATGGCGCCGCAAGCGTCGTCGAGCGCCGGGATCGCAGCCCCGCGAGCCGCCATGCCGTCCGCAAGTTCCTGGGTGGCGTCCAGCAGTTCGCGCTCGTTAGTAAATAATCGTTTGTGAGTGGCCGGCGGCACTTCGGTTTGTTCGGAGGCGGAAAAAGTCAGGGCTAAGTTATGTCGTTGACGAGCGATCAACTCTTCCAGAGTTGTTGAACATCCGTTTCACGTTCCGCCGGTATCAAGCATCTGGTAGGACCGTTTGTACGGCCGGATATCGACAAACCGCAGCGGTGTGGAGGTGCGGCGCGGCTGGCCGAAATAGTGGTCTTCCGCAAAGGCATAATAGGTCACACCGTCGTGGAACGTCACTTCGTAGTCTTCCAGCAGTAGCGAAGGGGACGCCAGAATTGGTTTCGTCCCGCCGACAAAGTCTTGTTCCCATAACGTCTGCATCGGTCCGTCGGCCACTTGACAAGCGATGCCGACTCTGTGCAGGCCAAGATCGTCAGCTGCTTCGATCGCCAAGCTCACTTCCGTCGTCGGCGTAACCTCTAACTCTTCCGGCGGCTGCACAAACCGAATCTGCGGCTTGCCGTCCGGCTGCACTCGAATATTCAACCGCACCGGGCTCATCGTCATCCCGTCGGCGGCGCGAGCCGTCATATCGAACGTGGCGCTGTGACGTAAATCAGCGAGCTGTCCGCGGACACCGCTTTCTACAACCCGGAGAGACAGTGGTGACAGTTTCATCGCCGGCGTCGTCTGGATCCCCGAACCCCCTTTCATCACGGGTTTGAGTTCCGCCTCCGCCGCCCGGCGATTCAGCCGGAGTTCGAACGCGATATCCGAACCTTCCATCACTTTCAGGTCCGGCGTATCGACCGTCTTTTCTTCACGTCCGGTGTATTCCGGCGAAGTAATGTGAGCCTGAAAACCAGCCATCACGAGCGGCTGCAAGACTCGAATTCGGCCAAACGGCAAATCACGTGGACCGGCGACAACCTGAAACTCGAGATCTTGCTGGCAATCAGCAATCGTTGCCGCGAGTTCGCCGCGCAAATCGTGAGTAGCCCCGTCGGCCGCGACGTTCGGCGGCAGTAGCGAGAGTTCCGACCAATCGGCGCGACTTGCCGCCGGGCGATACAGCAGTCGCGCGCTGGACACAGATCTCCCCTGGACATTAACCGTCACGCCGACGCTGTCCCCCTGCTTCACTGTAGCTTCGTCCGGTGAAAACGTGACCGTCGTATATTCCCAGGGCAAGAGCAACGTGCGGCCTGCAGCCGTGCGTTGTTCGCCACCAGAAATAAGACCAATGATGCACACCGCGATCGCCGCCGCCAATGCTCCGATAGCCAGCAATAATGGCATCGATTCCGCAACCTGCTGAAAGTCCTCCGCGCGAGCCACGTGAGCCGTTTCGGTGTGTAGCGCTCGCACCAGCGCTGGATTGGCGGGGGCCGGTTCGGCAAACGGATCCTCATAATCGAGTGCTGTTCGCAGTCGCTGTCCATATTCCGGTCGCTGATGCTCGACCGCGACCGCAGTATCGGCCGTTCGATACTGCCGCGCCCAGCGCACCAGCCATCCGATCGTCCCTACTCCGCCGCCGGCGACAACGAGCGCCAGCCAGGTAGCTCGCAGCGACGATGAAACCATCCAGGCGTAATCGACTGCCGCCATCGTCTCCAGCAGTACGAGGGCCGCCGAGGCCGCAAAACAAGTTGTCATGAACACTCGCTGTAGAACGATTAGCCGCCGTGCGGCTTCCAGGCGTGGTGTAAGCTCACCCGCCGCGTCGTGTGTACCAGCTCGGCGTTCAGGTGCCGGAGGCGGAGGGATGGGGGGTAAGGACATCAACGGACTCCTGTTGTTGGCAGACCTGTTTTCGCAAATCTACTCGAAAGTTCGAACCACAATCAACTTCAGACTCACTATTACGCATGGACTCGGCTTGCCAAGAAAGTCTCAGCAATTAGAACCACGAACAGGCCCCAGAGAATTGTGGTCCAGGTTTCGTTGGGGCGTTCGGCATTCTGTGGAAGCGCGAGGGATGCTCGACGAGCTTGTTCTTCCGGCGAAAGTTCGGCCGGTAGGATGCCGAGCGACCGGTACAGTTCCTCCACAGTTACTCGGTCCGGCACCGATTCTTGCGGATCGATATTTCGCACGACGATGCGGCCGCTGGCTTCTGTGACGCCAGCTTGCTGGTCCGGCTTGGTCACCAGTTCCGTCACGACGGCGGCTCGGTCGGATAGTTGGCTGGTGAGATAGGCCGCGAGCTGCCGCACGAGCGGCACGTACAACCTTGACTGCGGCCAGTCGGTCCACTCGCGGTCGGCGGTCGAGCCGAAATAGATGCAGCGTCCAGCGCCGGCTATCCGTTCGGCGCCGATCACCTGGTCGCCAGCCCGCAGCAGCGCACGGGAGTCGGGGGCCAGCTTTTCGAGCGGCACCGACTTCGCGAATTCGATTCGCCGCAGGTCGCCGCGTTGCGAATCAGCAAACGGAGCGAGTGCGGCGTGTTCCGTGTCCCAGGAAGAAATCCGCAGCTTGGCGGCCACCGGCTCACGGGCGATTATGCCGGGAAAGATGCCAACGTCGTGCAGCGCGTCGAGACCCGCCGGTTGCATCTGATCGCCCGCAAAAATCAGTAGGCTGCCTCCGGCACGGACGTACGTGTTCAAACGCTCAACATCGTCGGCCGACAGCCGCCGCACGTTCGTCAGAACGATCAGGCGAAATCCGGCGAGACTTGGAAATCCTTGGCCAGTTTCCCACACCATCCGCTCGACTTCAAACGAGCGTTTGAGCAAACCAGACTCAGCCGAGCGCAACCGGAGCGCGGTTTCCAGGTAGTACGTTTCGTTGGCGAAGACCGTGCGACCTTCCTGGCCATCGACAAGCAACAGCCGGTCGGGGTGCCGGGCCTCAAACCCAACCCAGCGCCGGTTGTCCCAGGCCAGGTCGTCGCTCGCGTTCATTGCCACGTAACCGCGATACACACCGTCGGTCTGCACATTGAGTGGCACGTCGACCGTCGCGCGGCCGCTTCCCGCCACGTCGATCGTTTTGTCTGCCGCGACTTTGCCGGCAGGGCCGTCGAGACGCACTTGGAGCGACAAGTTCTTAACAGGCAACGGTCCGAAGTTTCGCACAGCGATTCGCAACGTCACCGGTTCCTGCGGACGAATCTCGGTGCGAATTGCGTCGACCGCCTGCATTGCGACGTTTTGCGAAATGGCTTGTCCCACATCGCGGACTTCAAATTCCGCCCCGTCCGGCAGTGGATCGGTCGCTGTCCGGTCCAACCCGCTGCGCTGAAGATCGGTAATGAGTACGACGCGGCGGTCCAGCCGCGGCGACACAGCAAGCACGTCGTGAGCCCACGCCAGCGCCGTTCCGTAATCGGTGGCGGCGTCCGTCGTCCGCGCAGTCTTTTCGAAATCCTTTGGCGACACTTCGCGAATACCTGCCGCGTCGCACAAGGCAACGTGGACGATCACGTTTTCGTCCACTCGCGCCAATTCGTCGCGCGCTGCCTGTGCGGCCCGCTCGAACGCCGTCGATTCGCGAGCGTCCTTTGCCGCCATACTGGCCGAACAATCGATCAACAGGATCAATTCCTGCTGTAACCCGCGTTGTGATGATCGGTCAAAAAACGGCCGCGCAAACAGGAACGCCAGTAGCAACACCGCCAACGTGCGGAGCGCCAGCAGCAGCCACTGGCGAACTCGCCGCCGTCGCCGATGTTCCCGCACGACACGATGGAGAAATTGCACCGAGCCGATCAACACCTTCCGGGCTTTTTGCCGAAACAACAAGTGAATGACAATTGGCACTACGACGGCCAACCCGGCGGCGAGGAATCCGGCGTGAATGAACGAAAGGCCGTGCATGCGGTTAGAGGTTAGAGGTTAGAGGTTAGAGGTCAGAATAATTGCGATCGTTTTGCGACATAGTCAAACAGCGCACGTTCCAGCGGTTCATCTGTCACCAGGCAGACGTGGTCGACATCGCGGGCCAGGCAGCCTTTGTGGAGTTCGTCCAACCACGTTTTGATGGCGGCGGCAAAGCTGGTGCGGATTTCATGGGCTTGTGTGTCGATCTGTTCGCCGGTTTCTAAGTCGACGAAACGCACGGCGCCGTCGACGTTCATTTGACGTTCGAGCGGGTCGAGCACCTGAAATAGCAAGACGTCGTGGCCGAAGTGGCGAAAGTGATCGAGCGACGTGAGCAGTTCTGGCGGATCGAAATAGAAATCGCTAATCACGACGACCAGTCCGCGGCGCGGCATCAGTTCGGCCACTTCGTGCAGCACGCGAATCGATTCGGCCTTCGCGTGCGGTCGCGGGCGCGCCAGCGCGTTCAACAGCGTCATTAAATGGTCCGAGGTCCCGCGCGGCTTGAGATGTTCAATTACACGATCCGCGAACAGCGTCAACCCGACTGCGTCTCGCTGTCGCGCGGCCAAGTGAGCCAGCGACGCCGCCAACATCGCGGCGTAACGCAGCTTGTTCAGCTTCGCTTCGCCGGCGGTCATCGATGCACTCACATCCAGCACTAGGTGCAAATCAACGTTCGTTTCGGCGTCGTACTGTTTGATGTACAGCTTGTCGGCGCGGCCGAAAAGCTTCCAGTTCAGGTGCCGCAGATCGTCCCCTGGCAGGTAATCGCGGTGCGACGCAAAGTCGATTGAAAAACCGACGTACGGGCTGCGGTGCAGGCCGTGCAAAAAGCCTTCCACGACCCAGCGGGCAATCAACTCCAGATCGTCGATGTTCGCCAGCTCGTGCGGATCGACAAGTTCTTGAACTGTGGTGTTCGCGGCGACTTTCATATTTGTGCTTAGCTGGTCCCTCCGCGGACTGCGCGCTACACGTCGCTCGTTCGCGACAATCACGTTCAGTTCGGGCGTACGACGTTCAAGAGGCGGCGGATGATTTCGTCCGTATCGATCCCTTCCGCGCGCGCGTGAAAATTCAACACCAGCCGATGCCGCAGCACCGGCCCAGCCATTGACACCACGTCCTCGAAATCGACGTGAAACCGGCCGAGCAGCAACGCTCGCGCCTTCGCCCCGAGAATCAGATACTGCGAAGCTCGTGGGCTAGCCCCGTAACGGATGAAGCGATGCACGTCATCCATTTTCTTGGTAACGGTTTCGGGGCGCGAAAAGCCGGTGAGCGCCACCGCAAACGCGACGACGTCGTTCGCCACCGGGACGCCGCGCACCAGTGTTTGCAACCGCAGGAGTTCATCGGCCTTGAGAACCGGTTCCGGTTTCCCGATGGTGTTCGACGTGGTGCTTTTGACGATTTCGATCTCTTCGGCCGGCGACGGATACGTCACCTGAATATTGAACATGAAACGATCGAGCTGTGCTTCCGGCAGCGGGTACGTCCCTTCTTGCTCGACCGGGTTCTGGGTGGCCACCACAAAAAACGGCGGCTCGAGCGGATACGTTTGTCGACCGACCGAAACTTCCAGTTCCTGCATTGACTGCAACAGGGCCGCCTGCGTTTTGGGCGGGGCTCGATTGATTTCGTCGGCCAAGAGAAAATTGGTGAACAGAGGCCCGCGAAAGAAGGTCAACCGCCGCCGGCCGGTTTCCGGGTCTTCTTCAATAATGTCCGTGCCCGTGATGTCCGACGGCATGAGGTCCGGGGTGAACTGAATGCGACGATATTCCATGTCGAGAGCCCGGGAAATCGTGCGAGCCATCAGCGTCTTGCCCAGCCCCGGAACACCCACCATCAACGCGTGGCCGCGACAGAGAAGCGCAACCAACAGACTATCGATCACGCGGTCTTGCCCGACGACCACTTTGGCCACTTCCTGCTTCAGTTTCTGCCGCGCAGTCCGCAGGCGAGCGGCTGTGGACTCGTCCAATTGCAGCGGCGGAGGCGTCACGGTCGAAGGTTGATTCATGGTTTCTGTTTGGTTTGTGGTGGCTGCGTAGTGGTTGTGGTAGTCGAACTAGGAGGATTCGCACTGCGATACGGCACGAACGTTCTCGCCACCAGTTGTCCGTCCGTGATCTTCGGCTTCGTCGAAGTCTTCGCTGTCGGAGTGTCTTTCTTCCCCGCGAAGTCACTTGTTGCGGTCGAAGCATTCTCCGCCGCCGCTTTCAACAAGTCGGGCAACTCAGCACCTTGTCCGTCGCCATCGTCGTCAAGTTGTGCGTGTTCCGTCGGGACGCGCCGGTCCGCTTGGAAGATTTGCTCCGTCTCGTTCGCAACCGCTGCGAATAATTCGAGCACCGATACACGCTGGTCGTGGTTGCTGTCCAGTTCCGCTACCGGCTTCTTCGTCACCGAGGCAAGTGCGTACGGAAACTCGGTTGCGTTGAACTCGAAGTCCGCAGCCGTGGCGGCAATGACGATGCGGCCCGGTTTAGCCAGCGGTTTCACGAACCAACCCGCGCAGGAATTCGTCAGCCAGACGACCTGCTCGTGGCATTTCACCCCCCCCAACCACTTGGCAATCATCACCGAGTCGGGATCCGGGCCAGCAACATGAAAAAACGCTCGCGAACCGTCGTAGTTCGCGTGCCCCAAAAAGAAGACCCACAGCGAGTCGAGCTCCCGCAATTCACCGCCGAGTTTCACCAAGGTCTCTTGCATCGTCCCCCGTGTTGCCGGCTGTGCCTCGGCGCCCTGTTTT
This sequence comes from uncultured Pirellulaceae bacterium, assembly GCA_964519825.1. Lineage (GTDB taxonomy): Bacteria > Planctomycetota > Planctomycetia > Pirellulales > Pirellulaceae > CAZFLF01. Next base: position 9,344 of record CAZFLF010000041.1, read on the forward strand.
CCGTCTAGCACGAGCACATGATCCGGCTCAAACTCCAGTGCTTGAACCAGCCACGTCCGCCACGCCGCAACCACCTCGCGAAACCGTTCGGCATGGTCGTTATCACCCGGCAACCCCACGACAATGACGGCCCACCGAGTTCCCTTCGCGCTGGCCTCCGCCGGCTGATCGTCGGCCTGCAGCGAACCACACGCCACCGCCGCGACACACGTCAGCCAAAAGCCACAGCGACTAGGGTTTGCCAAGCGACGCACAAGGGGCGCGACCACGCTCGCGGAACGAGCGCCGCGACCCGTTCGATGTCGCACCATGCACCCCGCGTCCGCGGCACAACCAAGGCACTTCGTTTCGTCCATCATCGATCGGGCCGTCCCAATTTCGCCTTGTTTTGTTGGAAACAGTCGCCATCACGTCCGGTGCGACCAGCGAGCAGACTATCCGGACGGTTGACGAAACTCAAACGTTCTCTCGTCTGAGCCGGCAGCAGGCGAAAACATGTTAGCGTTTCCGAGTTCCCAAGCGGGGCCGGGCAGGAAAAGTAGGCCAGGCGTTGTTTGAACGGAATGCGCCCCGGGGCGTTGGATCGCGCATAGCCTCGCTGAATTGGTAGCCGCGGTAGTGAAAGGAGGACTTCTCAGCGGGGAGCGGATGTATTGTCCGGAGATGCGTTCCGAAACCTGCCGCAGCATTTCGGCATAACGATCCAAATCACCGGCGCATTCGTCCGCGAGGCGGCGGCGCGTCTCGCGCAGTTCGTCAATCAGCGGTACGGAAATCATGGTTCGAACTCCAAGAGCTGTTCGAGAGTGACAATCATGGGCGAGACCAAGTCCTACGGCTAGCCACGAATGGCGTGGCCTCGTATTCTGTTTGCCATGAGCAGTTCAGCCAAACTTCCGTCATCCGGTTATCGGTACATCGCCAACGTCCCCGGAGTTCGCAGCGGCCAGGCCATCGTCGAGGGGACTCGAATCGGCGTGCATGACGTGATCGCCCTCCTGCAAACGGGTGAGTCGGTCGAGTCCGTTGTTGCGAACTGCTTTCCGACACTGACTCGCGCCCAAGTTTACGAATGCCTCGCGTACTATGAGGATCATCGCGGTGAAATTGACGTCCTCGTGTCACGTCAGATGCAGACGTAAGCATGACTTTCTTCTTCGACCACGACGTCCCCGAAGATGCCGCGTTCGCTTTGGAAGCGATGGGCCACCAAGTCATCCGCCTGCGTGAAGTCTTGCCAACAACAACCACGGACGACGAAGTGTTCCGATACGCGAATGCCAACGGCTATCTCTTGGTGACCTGTAACCGGGATGACTTCTTGTCGCTGATCGGCGACGCCCCGTTCTCTGGATTGATCGTCCTGGTGCGTCGCGCCCGCCGAGCTTTGGAACGAGCCGCCTTGGTCCAATTGATCGAACGTGTCGGCGAAGCGGGTCTGCGTGGAGCGATTCACTTCGCATGAGATTGGCAGTTCAATCGTCGCTCCGCGACGAGATCGTTTGGCGTGATTGCCGACCGTGGGTTGAAGCCCATGGCGACCTTCGGCGGTCGCTCAGCGACCAAGGCCAAGAATCAAGGGTCGCCTGAGGTATCGGGTGTGCGAATGTCAAAAATTCCGTTGCGAGCTTGTGAAAGGGAGAATGCGTGGGGACACCCGAAGTCAAATGTGGTATTTGGTTTTTTCGATCAGGCCAAAAACAAAAAACCAAATCTGACCCCCAACTCGGACCCGCGCAGGAGTTGATCTGTTCGTGGCACCGCGCGTCTGCGGCACAACTAAGACGGTTCGTTTCGTCCAGCATCGATCGGGCCGTCCCAATTTCGATTGTTTTGGTGGAAACAGTCGTCATCACGTCGGGTGCGACCAGCGAGCAGACTATCCGGACGGTTGGCAAAACGGAAACGTTCAACAGTAGAGTATCGGACTGGTTGTGTGCCATTGGAGCGGAATGTACATTTCAGCTCCCCCCTATTTGTAACCAGCTATTTGTCGAGAAGTGTATTTATGCCGTTGGGAAAGCCCTGCCGAGAATCGGGGTGCGGGCATGAAATGCCATTGTCAATGCAGCATTGTCCCCACTGCGGTCGTCCACGGAGGTTTCCCAACGTTGACTTGGCCGAAGATCCACCAGAGAAAGCAGCGCTCGACCGACGATATTTCGCTGCGCTGGATAGAGCGAAGGGTCGTGGCACACAAGACCGGGTGGACGCTTTTGAACTGTATGTAGAACAGGCTCACGCGGTCACGGCTTGCCCGTTTGCCGAAGTGCGACGCATTGCGAAATCCGACAAGGAACTCAGTCGCACATTTTATATGAAAGGGGTGACGAACCTGGACAAAGGTTCGCACGTCCTCGCTGGGAAGGAATGGGACGCGATCCGACCCACGGCGGAGACAGCCTTCTTCGGTGACGAAAACAAGCGGTACGTTCATTTCGCCGCACTCTCGCCGACCGATGAAGGGCTGCACAATTATGGTGAGTGCTCCGTCACATTCCGACCGTCGATGGTTACGCACCGAACGTCGGTCTTGGAAGAGAACATGCTGGTATTCTTCAAGACCCGTTGCGCCGATTATTGGAAAACGGAACGCATTCCGCCTGGGTACCGCAGTAATTGGACCGATAGGGCGAAAGTGGCCGTAGCAAAACTGGCCGACCGTTTCCAAACTTCGACCACTGACGCGGAGTTTTCGGCATTCCTTTTGACAACCGGTCCCACGTCAGCCGATGATAGATTTGTGGAATTACAGATCTTCGGTGATGTGACAGTGCGTACTATTGAGAAGGTGGTACTGACTCGCCCATTAAAGGACGTGAAACGGTCAATTCGGCGAGCGGTAGAGTTTGATTTGCAGCAGCATGGTGTCACATGGGAAGACCGCACTACAACGCGATCGTAAGTGGCCGGGCCGGGGTAGCCATGCTCGTAGATGGACCGGCGATCTCGTCGTTCCATGCGAACCAATCGGACCCGGTGCCTCGTTCGGCAGATGAATTCCATTTGTTGTTTGGAATGGCCCGGGATTTCGAGTTCTTGCGGAAGGTTTCGCAGAAGGAGGTAACCGAGCGATTGTCGCTCGCCATTCGGCGCGAGCAGTCACTCGATTGCTGGCAAATCCTGCTGGATGCCGAGTATCCGACCGATATCCGATCGGACGCGGCCGCGGATCTGGCCGAGCTCCTCATAGATGCATCCGTGGCGGAGCAGTTAGAGTCAGTCATATTCTCGGCGCCACTCCCATCGGTCACCGACATCCTGGGTGCACAAACCTGTGTCCGATCCGTTGATTCTGCTGTCTCCGACGGGTTACAGCGGCTTCGTCAGTTGCAGCCCACCGTCCGTGCCGTCCGCGAAACTTGGAATACCGCCGCCGAGTCGAAGCTAACCGACCGCGAACGGGAAGAAGCCGACGCGGCATGCGTGCGAGCTGGCGCCTTTCGCACTATTGTCTTGGCTGTCGATGACAAACACCGTCTCGGTTCCGCCTTCTTGCCACTCTTTAATCATCCGGTCCTCAAGAGCCGGCTATCGGAGCATACGATTCGGCAACTGCTGTTAGCGTGGCAAAGTTCGCTTGCCGAGTTGGGCTTTGACCGACCACAACACAATGAGCTGATCGTTGGTCAAGAGGATTGGGAAGAAGATGCAGAGCAGACCCCCAAGGCGGTGAGATCTGGGTTCGATCGCCGTGCGGCTGGTGAACAAGCCCAACAGCAGGTACTGCGCATCGCGGAACAAATAAAGGCCGGGAACTTGACAACCGCACGGCGGTGGGTTGGCGATTTAATCACGTGGCAGACCGAACTTCACCAAGGTAACCAGTTCGCCTCGAAGTCACTCTGTAATCTGGCAATTCGCGCCCAGGAACTTGGCCATTTTCGTTTTCAGCTGGAACTGGCTCAACGAGCAACCGAGCTCGCGAACGACGATGCATGGGCGTGGTGTCAAGTCGGCAAAGCTCGTCTGAATTGCGGTAAGTTCGGGGAAGCCCTTAAGGCCTACCGCATTGCCGACCAATTTGGTGAGGTGGTAGTCGCCAAGACGGGGGCGGCGGAAGTCCTCAAGGCCATGGGACGCTTCCCAGAGGCGCTCGACGCGTACCAACAGGCTCAAGCCGCGCATCCGGAGGATGTCGTGGCCAAGAACGGCGCGGCAGAAGTCCTGAAGGTTATGGGACGATTTCCAGAGGCGCTCGACGCGTACCAACGGGCTCAAGCCGCGCATCCGGAGGATGTCGTGGCCAAGAACGGCGCGGCAGAAGTCCTCAGGGTAATGGGGCGCTTCCTAGAGGCGCTCGACGCGTACCAACAGACTCAAGCCGCGCATCCGGAAAACGTCGTGGCCAAGAACGGCGCGGCGGAAGTCCTCAAGGCCATGGGACGCTACCAAGATGCACTCGACGCCTATCGACAGGCCCAAGCCGCGCATCCGGCGGATGTCGTGGCCAAGACCGGCGCGGCGGACGTCCTCAGGGTAATGGGGCGTCTCGAAGATGCACTGGCTGCGTACGAAGAAGTCTGTTCGGCGCGGCCCGAAAATATGTTTGCGCGAATCGGATTGGCTTGTGTCCTGATCGATCTCGAACGAATAGAAGACGTAGAGAAGGTCCTTGCGAAAATCCCTTCCGGCACACGGGATGCCTGGATCGCCGAACATATCCGAGGAATGCTGCTTCTTCGCGGCAATCGCTTTGATGAGGCGATCGCCATTTTCCAGCACGGACATTCCGAGTGCCCGTTTTCTGGTCAACGGGTTTTCTTTCGGACTGCGCTAGCGACAGCTCGACTGGGCCGACGGGAGTATGCCGCCGCTGCCGAGCTTGTCGCCACAATGGAGAATGTCGGACTGTCCGACCCAGTCAACGCACTTCGCACCCAGATCTACGGACTCCAAAACCAAACGGCCGGCGCAATCGAATCGTATCGCCAGCTGAATCCACCCAGGACGCAACTTGCTAGTGACTTGTTTACTGAACTCAAGCTGCGGTTTGTGGACCAACGAGAAGGACAACACTCCGACGTTTGGCTGCTGCAACGGCAAGTTCAATTCCAAATGGAATTCATCAGCCACGCGGCATGACAGGCAGAGCTGGTCGAATTGTTGGATCGGTGGGGTGGCGCTGTCAGATGCTTATCCGAATGGGTGCCACTGCGAAAAGTCGACCGTGAAGGCATTGGGGTTGGACTGGTTGGTCGAACTTTCAGTGCGAAGGGCCAAGGACTTGTCCATTTGACCACGGCCGGCAGGCAATTCGCGGGGCACCGGGCGAAGCGAAGGCCATGTCGTTCCATTCTCGGGAATGATCCCGCAATTCAGCGTTTTTTCAGTGTCCCAATAGACGAAGAAGTTGGCCGCGATATGATCGTTCGGTTCTAGCTGAGCATTTTTTCGCGTCATCATCAGAAGTCGACATTATGGAACTTCGCCCATTGGGTCGCACAGGATTGCAGTTGCCGGTGCTGAGCTTCGGGGCTTCGTCGCTGGGGCAAGAGTTTCGTTCGGTAGATGTCCAAGAGGCGATACGGTCCGTTCATGTTGCGCTGGAGCTCGGCATGAATTTCATCGACACGTCCCCCTACTATGGGCGCGGCATGAGCGAAGTGCTGTTGGGTGTTGCGCTCCGGGGCATTCCCCGCGACCAGTTTCTGCTGGGAACAAAACTCGGCCGGTACGATCGCGCCCACTTCGACTTTTCGGCAAAGAGGGTGGCCGAAAGCGTCGACGTGAGCTTGCACCGAATGGGAGTCGAGTATCTCGATATCATCCTGTGCCACGATCTGGAATTCGTGGAGATGTCGCAGATTGTGGAGGAGACGTTGCCGGCGCTGAGAAAGATCCAACAACAAGGCAAAGTGCGATTCGTCGGCGTGAGCGGCTACCCAATGACGATGTTCAAGTACGTGCTGGATCGAGTCAACTTGGATGTCATCCTGTCGTACA
>CAZFLF010000042.1:0-15137 GCA_964519825.1 uncultured Pirellulaceae bacterium
TAACCATGCGCTGCAGCGAACCCGGCCATCGCGCTCCGGTTGCAATCCACGCGTCTCGTGGGCCGGGTCGCTGAGCTTGGGTCGTTCGCTTCGACACATTCCCGGAAGTGTTCGATGTATGTGGTCGAGTGGCCTTCGCGGCATGACGTCCTCTATCGTGCAGGGGGAACGATGCAGCGACGCGATAGCACCTTGGGGAGTTGCAGATGCTTGGATCGGTAACTGTCGAGTCGCTTTCGGACATCACGGGCTGGATCGAGCAGACGTACCCCGGCCGCTCGATACTCTTCTTCCGCGGGCAGGGGAAGGACCACCCGATGCTGCCGACCGTGGCCCGGCTGAAACCGAAACGGGACGACTTGGATCTGCTGGCCACCGAGCAGAAGCTGCTCCGCGCTTTCCAGCGTCGCAGTTTGCCGTTCCTGGAGATGCGGCCGGAGACGACGTGGGATTGGTTGGCCGTGGCACAGCACCATGGCTTGCCGACGCGCCTACTCGACTGGTCGGTAAACGCACTGTCGGCCATCTGGTTCGCTGTCGAAAAGCCGGCGGAGGCCTCTGACAGTCACGGCGTCGTCTGGGTCTTCGAGGCCAAGGAGGGGCTCATCGAGAGCGGCGGAGATTATGTCTCCAGCAGTCAGAACGTTGACTGGATTCATCCGTTCTCGCTAGCCCGATCCTGCATCCTTGTCCCGCGCTACGTTTCCAAACGGATCGTCGCGCAGGGTGGTTACTTTACGGTGCAGGCCAGTTCGCCGGAGGCCCCGCACTTCCTCGGGCTGGAGGAGGAAAAGGCCTTCAAGGATCGCCTGTGGAAGCTAATCATCCCCTCCGGACGCTTCCCGGCGATCCGTCATCAGCTAAGCCGCATGGGAATGAACGCCATGGCTATTTACCCAGACTTGGGCGGCCTGTGCCAGGATATCAAGTGGCGGTATTCGTGCGCGAAGGACGAGTCCTCCGGACAGTGACGGATTGCGGGAAGTCCTGCCTCCACATATTGGCGATAACCCTCGGCAGGATTCAACCCGCCGAATCCGCCTTGCCAGGCCTTAAGAAGCGTGTCGTAATCAACCCAGGGCAGGCAACGACTTGGGTCCACGTATCCTGCATAGGTCGACCACTTCCATTGTTCAGGACGCTCCACCAGTACTGGTGTAGGATTCAGATGGGTATACCGGCTGACATTTGAAAGTGATTTGTCATCAATACCGCAGCAAACATCTCCCAGGCATATTTTTGAACGGTCGTGCCAATTCGTTCGAAGAAAGTGTCGCGATCCAGATCGTCGACTACGATCGACTGGCGACGGTTACCTCTGCTGGTCACATGGTAAATCGCGTCAGGAAATTGAATTCGTAGTTGTCGCGACATGGCCAATCCGTGCGGCACCCCCAAAGGTTCCATAATGACCGATACCACCCGTAATGGGTAGTACGGAAAGGCCTGCATTTCAGAGATTTTTTTGCCGACAAAGCAAAAAAACAAAAAACCAAATCTGACCCCATGATCCCCCCTGGAAACCCTGATTCGATTGCCGGACCGGTTGACGGTCCGAGAATACGAACGATTTTCGAGACAGTTCAAATCTCATCACCTCGACTATTTTTCTCGCATCGTTGTTTTGTGGCTCTTTTTGGGGTAGACGGACAAGAAACAACGCTAAGACGGTGGGGCGGAAGTTGTATGGAGGTCGGTGTCTCGATAGACTTGGTGCAGGGATTGGCAACATCCGCCAGGGAGACGCCTCTATGAACAGCATCCGCGAAGAACGGCCCCGCCGCCCCCCTTTGGTCGGCGCCTTCGTCGGCATCGGCTTGGGGCTCCTCTTCTTCGCCATCGGGTTCAACCGGCCCAGCATCGCGAACATGCGGACGGTCGACCTCGTGCATCTCCTCGGGACGGGGGCATGCCTGGGTGCGGGCTTGGTGGCGCTGGTCCTGAACCTCGTCGGCCGCCGTACGGGCTGAAGCCGCTCGTACCGGGAGGGCCATCGCAACTCCTGCCTTCGCTGCCGATGGATACGTCCCGAAAATGCCCGATTCGGCACCCCCCTTGGAGGAGCCGAAGCCCGATAAAAAGGCCCCCAGGCCGTTCCATTACCCGTCCCGGAATCAACATCCCAGCTGTTGCACAGCCGTCGAGTTTCGGGACAGGCCGGCCTTAGCGCGACGAGTCCGTGGGCACAGCGCTGCGACGGTTATCGATTGCGTGATTTGAGGTGGGTGATGCATCCCTCGGTAGCCTGTGCTCTGAACTTCGCGCTGCGGCTCAGGAGGATGTGTCGAGGGGTGTCCTGAGCGCGCAAGCCGTATCTGAGCATCACCTGTAACCTGCGTCGGTGCACACTCCGACGGGCCGCCGGACCGCCAGCATGTGGGCAAATAGTTCCAACAATTCGTCGCGAGTGAGACGTATCGAATAACGACCATATTTGGAACAACACTCCGAACCAACTCCGACCCATGGTGTCGCTCATTTCGGGGTGAGGAAGCTATGTCAACTCAGTAGCTCCCACTCCAGGTTCAAAAATGAACGGCCGCTTCTTTGGCTACGCCCGTGTTTCCACGGACGATCAGGATCTGACTCTCCAGATCGATGCACTCAGCAAGCTTGGTATCCCGACGTGTCAGATTTTTACGGACAAAATGTCCGGCTCAAAGAGCGATCGTCCAGGGCTGACCAAGTGTCTCGAAGTTCTCCAGGACGGTGACATCTTGGTTGTATGGCGGCTGGATCGCTCGGTCGGTCGATGCGACATCTAATCACGGTAGTCGAAGATCTTCGTGGTCGCGGTATCGGTTTCCGCTCGCTCAGTGAGGGCGCCATCGACACGACGAATGCATCCGGCGAGTTGATCTTCAACATCTTTTCAGCGCTCGCCCAATTCGAGCGTCGACTCATTCAAGAGCGAACTAAGGCAGGACTTGCTGTTGCCAGGGCGCGAGGTCGTCATGGTGGACGGCCGCGACTTGAGTCTGAGGTGGCGAAAGTACGGGCTGCGAAAAAGCTCTCCGCCGACAGGTCGATCGATATCGACGACATCTGCAATACTTTGAGAATCTCTCGGTCAACGTATTACCGCTACTTGGCGATGAAGCCTGATGAACCGCCCAACGCGCCTGGCTAGAACTAAAATATATAAATATATTCGTTTTATCTCGCTAGGTCCGATGTCTGGCGCCCAATGCCAGCAAAGTACGTGGTGTTCCGTTCCTTGCCGGTCTTCATTCTTTTGTCACGTCCGGTTCGTATGGCTTGACGGAGATGCTGAACTCTTGGGTGGGGGACTCATCTTTGGTTAAATCGATGAACCACCGAAACGGTGCACGATCTTCCCCTGCGAATTGAAAACGATACTTGGAATCGCGCGTGCTTGTGGGCGATAAATAGTAGACATCTGGAAGCAACTCAGGGATCGACCAAACGGGCGACTCTGGCGATAAACCGTCCAGTTCTGCGACGAATGATCCATCACTTCTCCGAAGAGAAACCGATAGATTGCGTTTGAGGTCATCCTCGAATTGAAAACGGAGCCTCAAAGTCTTCGATTTCTTCAAAACCAACTCCACTTCGGAGGATCCAATCCACGGAAACTGCTGTTCTGCAAATCCAGACGCTTCGACAATCCAACGGCCGACTGCCAACGAGACATCGTGGAATACGACCATTCCGCTGGAATCTGCGCTGCTCTCGAACAGGAAACGGTCCTTCTCATAGTCGTGCAGCCGCGATTCCGGGGCTTTACGAAAGAGTCGCACTACTGCACCGCGCACTGGATTTCCGTCTCGACCTCGTACCTTAAGTTGAACGCTTACCAGTGGTCGAAGAGTCACTTCGTGGACCGGACTGCTGGCCAAGTTATCTTTCGAAACGGCGGTCGCTGGATCGACGACTTGGTCCCTATACCCAGCGGTCGAGATCGAGATGGCGACACAACGACCAACCTCGAGTCCGCTGAATTGAAACGAACCGTCTGCCGAGGAGTAAACAATGCCGTGGCTACTGTAGGATGCGGCGTAGCTTCCCGCCTTACTTGGATCGACTTCAACCCTGGAACGCATTATTCGCAATTGGAATCTCTTGCATGCCGAACCATCTGGATATATCACTTTCCCCCGAAAGTAACCCTGGGCAGGCGAATGGCCGCGGCTTAAACTCGCGATAGTGTCACCAGGAGGGTCATGTCGATTCGGTGTAACGGTGAAATCTTGAACTGACTTCTTGGATTCACCCAAGCGAATCAAAGCGTCTTCGAACACTTGCGTCGATTCTCCCGATTCATGCGAGAATGCAGCGATGCTTATTGGCCTATCAAGCCGTAGACCAGAAAGCCGATATCGCCCGCCCTCATCGCTAAACGAAGTTCCGACCGTGAGCACACTTTGCTCTTGAAAGGATCTCACGATGTTCCATGCGACAGGATTGCCTTGTTCGTCGTGAACCGTTCCTTCAACGGTCCGTCCGGGGGGCATCTCAACTTCGTAATCAACCGTGCGATCGGCGGACAGGTCCATCATCCATGTTTGACTTGCGCGATTCGGACCCGTCGCGCACAGATACTGAATGCTCGGCTCAAGTCCTTCAACCATGCACTCGCCGCTGGCGTTGCTGGAAATGATTCTGCCATCCGACGTATGGACCAAGAAGTCGCGAATCGCCTTTCCTCCAAATTCCTCGACAGCCCGAATGGCGATTGTTCTCCCAGGTGATAATTGCCAGTCCAGATTGTCAGCGTTACCTATCTGGAGAAGCTTACGGTACATGTTCTTGTGAACAGCAATTGAAGACCATGTGACTGTTCCAAACGCTTGACCCATGGGGAGTTGGACGCTGAATCCCCCTTCCTCATTTGTCATTGTTCGTTCCCGAAGAGGAATCCGACCGTTGTAGCCGCTGAACCAAATCTCAGCCGCGGCAACAGGCTTTTTTTCGGCATCGGTGACGACACCGGACACACCTTTTGTCGAAACACCAATCAACTGAAACGCCGCTCCCGGAATCGATGGGTCCGTTGAAGCAAAGGCCGATGAGTAGTCGTCCCGATCAATCCACCTCCCCAGAATTCCCTCCGCATCCCCGTCGCTATTTGCTCGGCTTGCACCTGTCATCGCGACGACTCCAAGCAGCAACGCGACCATTGGAAGTAGATACCAGGCAAGCCACTTCCACGTCGCGGATTTGCCTGTGGGACGAACTTGCTCATGCAACATTTGAACGCGGCTTAGGAGTAGCGTTCTAGCGCTGACCGACAAGAACATCGCGGGCCACGTATGACCAATCGATTCGCTCGATATTTTTCGCAAGCAATCAACGAGACCCGCCGCGTAGGAAACGCGATCCGATCGAGATGCCGCCAGCTCGTCTGCCAAGTACTCGCTCGATACAATCGCTTGCCGACGAACCAACCAATAGAAGGGTTGAATATAAAACAGAGGGAGCATGACATTTGCAAACGTTCGAGACCAAGGATCACGCCGCTGCAAGTGCGCCGACTCATGCCGGATCACATGCGTCCAATCCATACTGGTGTCCTGCGCATGAGGCAAACAGATGACGGGGTAGAGCAATCCAAAACAACAAGGTTGGGAAATGTCTGGCGATTCAAGGATGGGATAACCGGCTTCGTCCGTGCCGCGCAATACGGAGCGGCGCCGTATCCCATGCAGGTGCAAACCACCAAGCATCAACCACAGCGCCAAGATGGCTCCCATCATGCAGTACGTCAGCGCAACGATGAGCTTCCAATGCACAATGACGATTTCTACGGACGCAATTCTCGCATGCGGGACAACGATTGCATTGGGACCAGTAGGTGCGGTTGCTTTAAGTCCGGCCTGAATCGCTTCGGAACTGCTCGCTTGCGATGTAATGTCGTTGGGTTGATCGAGATTCGATTTGAGAGGCGCGAGTGACTCGTGAAGTTTGAAGCGGTTAGCCAAAGTGGATTGCCATTGTGCTTGCATCGTCAACGTGGGGTGTGGCGAGATAACCAAACAGAAACCGATCAATCCCAGGATCAATGTGACATCACATGCTCGGTGGCGTCGCGACAACGAACGGATCAGAATCGTGGAAAGCCAGCCGGCTGCCAGCAGCACAAAAGCCGCGCCATGCGCCATCAAAAGCATCTTCCCCAACGAATCGAGAGTAGAACCATTCATATGTTGGTCCTTTTGAAAAAATCACTTCTTGCTTGCTTTCGAGGACTTGCGGCGATATTCATCGATCATCGCGTCGAGTCTTTCCCAGTCTGCCGCGGTCGGGGGCTTCGCATCGAACGCGCATTGAACCAAAGCATGAATTGCTCCAGAGAAAACCTGATTCATTAAGGTCCGCACCAAATGAGCTTTGGTCTTCGACGGGGCTTCCGAAGCCTTGTATACGAATGCGCGACCCTGCTCGCGAAACGAAACCAAGCCTTTTTCGGTCATGATTCGCAAGAAGGCTTGGACGGTATTTTGAGCAATTGATTCCCCGTCTGCCCGGAGCTTTTCATAAATCTCGCGAACGGTTCCTTCCTCGATTTCCCATAGGATGGTCAGGATCTGGAGCTCCCGATCCGTCGGATTGGATGCCGGATGTCGGTTCATTCAGCCTCCGCGCAGTACTGCGATAGCCCAAAAAAGTGTCGCTTAACTGTTTAAGCGTAGTGAATTAAGCACATGCGGTCAAGCGGTCACTCGCTTTGGTCGCTTGTTCGGGCACGATGTGGGTCGAGCCGAGGCGGTGATCGACCACGCGATCGTCCGACACACCGACGCACTGGGTAACGTGAAACTGCCGACAATCAGCTATCGTCCCAACAACCCGTGGCGCTTGAACCACGCCAACAAAGGACCGTTTGATGACTGCGGGGGCCCCTCCCAGATTCTCATCTTTTTTCGACGCACAGATTTCGTGCCAAGAACTCATGCGTTTTGCGGGACCGCTCCTGACTGGATGACGGTAGCTCAAATGGCTTCAAGTCCAACGCAGCAATCCAACGTTTTCCGGCGCAATCCGACGGTGAACTCAGGACGGTTAGTCCTGAGGGCACAATGAAATCGGAGTATCTGCCGCGCCCGGCGACTGTAACATACGTTCGACGCTACGGTCGCTTTCACCGACGCAGGTTAACCCAACTGGCCAAATGCAGGCGGTGTGTCGGACCTCCGCGCGCACGATCGCTCGGTAAAGTACCAAGAAACGGTCGTTTCGAGGCGTCACGTGAAGGCGGCTGAGGATCTTGGAAAACAAGTTCTCAAAGGATCGAATACTCAGCGCTTTTCAAATCGAACTGCCGTGACTCGATAATAGTCAATCGAAAGGCCGGTCACTTCATCGTTCTCGTTTCTCAAGAAGCGAATAATTCGGCCGTCGGTGGGTTCGCGAATGTGAGGAATGAACTCGTCACGAACGGTTGCGTCGAGCTGCTCCCACCGCCGGCTGTTCACACGCAGCCAAAGCTGTCCGTCGCGAACGATAAACCGATAGGTGGCTGCCAATTCATCGCTGATATACTGTCCCGCGTACTGCGTGAGCTGATCCGACGTTGGTTCGACCAGCTCGACATTCTCAAATTCGAGCTGGCCTCGATTGTCGGGTTCATCCCATTGAGAAACGAGGCGAATAGCCGCATTTACTGCTGTCCGAGAGAAAACGAACCGCGTGCTTTCGTAGAAGAAGGGTCCTTCGGGGTCGAATCGCATCGCGCTGAGGGGTCGGAGCCGATAGGCGTCTAGGAGATGGTCAATTACATGGAGCGCTCCGTCCCGAATTACAATCCTCCAGATTTGGCCGGTACTCTTCACACGATACGTGCCGACTTTTTCGCGCAGTTCGGCTTCGCTCAACTGAACCGTTGGCGGGTCGCTTGTGGATAGCTCGGACGGCTTATCGGGGAGGGGCACAAGGCGCGAGGCGAGCAGCAGGTCCGCCATGCGTGCATTCATCGTCCAGGCTGCGATCTCGCTGCAGTTGCTCAGACAAATGAACGTCCAGCCCTCATCAGGGAACTGCGTCATTGCAGTGTTCAGTCCCCATGCGCCTCCGGTGAATTGTCGTCGCCGCAGGCCGCGATATTGGCCGACCGGCGAGTCCCGACGTGCGTCCGGATTCATTTCCTTGACATAGGCGTCCCTGTCCAGACAGTTCCGATTGCCTAGGAGTGAACCTTCGCGAAGAAACTCGTCGAGATATTTGCCCTTCGGAAGCTTGTTGTCTGTAAAGTTTCGGTCCCAAGCAACGAGGTCTTCTACGCAAGTATTCAACCCGCCGCCGCCAACTAAGGACCCCGTCGGTCGCCATAGTCGCCAGTCGTCACCCCGCGGTTTGTGGTGGCCGACTGCTCGCTGCTCGACGATACTGGTTGGATTGTCGTCGAAGAACGTGCGTTTCATGCCGAGCGGCTCAAAGATGCGCCGTCGTGCAAACTCAGGGAGCGAAAAGCCGCTGAGGCGCTTGATTGTGATTCCAAGCAGGACGTAGTCGCCGCTGCTGTAGCGAAACTCCGTTCCTGGCTTGAAAGGCAGCGTCTTTTGACCACAGATCAAGCTGAAAAAGTCAGCTTCCGTAATCGGAACGTTTTCCCAGCCGACGAGGATGGGCACGGAAATGTGGTCCCACAAACCGGAGCGGCAGCGCACCATGTCCGCAATGTGGATCGGAGGATCGAATTGGTGCATTTCGGGTATATGCTTTCGCAAATCGTCGTCGGGCGCGATCTTGCCTTCGTCCATCAGCAGCGCGAGGCAAGCGCATGTGAGTGACTTGGTGAATGAGGCAGTCTCGAAAACCGTCTGCGGCGTATTGGGAATTCGATACTCCAGGTTCGCTGATCCGAACCCTTTGCTGTAAACGAGTTCGCCTCCCTTGATGATGCCGACAGCACAGCCGGGGCTGTCGAGGCGATTCCACTTGGCAAAGAGTCGATCGACCTGCGCTGTCAATTCGGCGCTAGTTCCCTGAGGGGGCTCATCAGAGAGCACTGCTTCCTGCGAAAAGGCCAGGTATGCGGCAAATCCGACACAACAAACAATGGATCGCGATGACATGTTTTATCTCCCGGCCAGGGGAACTCATAGTCTAACCGACAAGCGAGACGAAATCCTGCCGGACGAGATGAAGGACCTTGTGGGAAAAGACGGGGCGGGCACATTCGCTAACCGGCGGCACTTCTTTGGCGCGGCTGCTGAGGCGATGCGGCGGATTTTGGTCGATCAAGCTCGACGTAAAGGACGTGACAAGCATGGCGGAGCGCTTCGTCGCGTTGAATTGCAGGATCCGGTGACTCATGAGACCGGCGATGAACTGCTCGCCTTGGACGCGGCCCTTCGGCGTCTGGCCGCAGAAGATCCACTCGCGGCAGAAGTCGTCAAGCTTAAGTACTTCGCCGGGTTAGGGCGCGAAGAAATCGCCGCTACCCTCGGTCGAACGGTCCACGAGATCCGCCAGAAATGGGCCTATGCTCGGGCTTGGCTGCGGTTGGCGCTGGAGGGCTGAGGATTTTTCCAAGAATTTTTCGCCAGGACCGCGCCCCGCAACGCATGGAGAGGGGAAAGGGGAACGAAACCATGACCAACGTCAACCCACAGCGTGCCCAAGCACTGTTTATCGCCACAGTGCTGGTTGAGCAGATCCCCGCCGTGCCCATATACCAGATCAGCCTTGGCGGCAGCTATTTCAATTATGGCGTCCTGATCCGCGATGAAGGCCAACCCGCCAATAGCTTGGAATGGTTTGATCTGGCCATCCGAACCCTGAACACCATCCAAACAAAAGAGCCTCGCGACATCGCGGTCAAGTGGCTTTTGTGGAATTGCCACCAGGGCCGCGCCCAGGCCTACGACCAACTCCATAGGCCAGTCGAAGCGGTCAAGGACTGGGACCGGGCCATCGAACTCAGCCCGCCGACGGAGCAACCGAAATTTCGCACGAGGCGGGCGACTTCGCAACTTCAGGCCGGCATGGTCGTCGAGGCGATGGCAGAGGTCGCCGAGCTGTCGAAGATCCCGAATGGGGACGCCGGCCAGTGGTATAACTTCGCTTGTGTTTATGCCGTCGCCAGCGACAAGATCGCGGACAAGAAACAGGAATACGCCGATCGAGCCATGGAGATGCTCCAACAGGCCGTGAAGGCAGGGTTTACAGGTGGCGCCCACATGGCGAAAGATACGGACCTGGATCCGCTCCGCGATCGCGAAGACTTCCAAAAGTTGCTTGACTCGCTACCGAAGCCGCAACCGATTGGCAGCAGCAAGTCGTGAACTGCTGCCAAAATTAACCACCTGTATCTTAGGTCTCGAAAAACGACCGAATTCTGAAACGACGAATCCGCTGACGTGTCGAACCGGGGACGTGCTGCCCGCGTGCGCTTCGTCCGCATCTGGTCGCACTGAATGCTGAGCACGAGTAGTTGCTGTTCCATAAACTCGTCAATTATGGGACGGCTCGATCAAAGGAACGATTCTTGAGATTGAGTCAAATCCTTTCACCTCCACTCAAAACAACATGAAAACCCGGCAATGATTGCAATCGAGACAGTTGGCGGGATCTGAAATTCCGATAACGGGTCGGTTACTTCTCCTTCATTTTCTTGTCGTTCCCTTCCGCCTCCTCAATGAGCTTGTTAAGCACCTCGTCGATCACCTTCTCGTTGGGGATGCCGAGCCCGCGGTAGCGGATCACGCCCTTGTGGTCCACCACGAAGAGCGTCGGGGTGCCTATGAGGTTCCAGGCGCTGCTAATGACGCCCAACCCCTCGCCATCCGCCGTGTCGGTGAACGAGCGGAAGTTTAGCTGCTCCTTGTCCATCACCTCCTTGAGCTTCTTGGGATCGTAACAGTTGATATTGACGCCGATGAGGGCAAAGGGCTTGTCTTTCATCGTCTTGACGAGCGACCGCTCGTGGGGCCAGAGGGCCCGTCACCTGAGTCAGAATTCGCTCCAGAAATCCAGCAAGACGACCTTGCCGTGGTAATCGGACAGCTTGAACTGCTTGCCGTCCTGGTCCACGCCCTTGATCTCCGGCGCCGCCTGTCCGAGTGACAGATGACGCAGCTCGAACAGTTCGCTCTTGGCCTTTCTGCCGACCGTGCCATCGAAGGCAGTCTTCACGTCGGCATATTTGTCGGCTGCCTCTTCCAGAAGCTTCTCGCTCTCCTTGTGCATTTTTTCGGCGGCCTTGACGTCGCTGGTAGCCAGGCGGTCGGCGCTGCGCATTAGCACCTGGGCCAAGACCAGGCAGGCCACGCCCCGGACATCGTCTCGCTTGCCCCTCGTGTACAGGATGCGGAGCAGCGTTTCACTATCATTGGTGTAGTACAGCTGCTGGCAGAGGATGGCGACCGACTCTGGTTTCATGTCCGGAAAATACTGCTCGGTCAGCTCGGCATAGAGTTTTTCGGCCTCGGCCGCGAGCTTGACCGGGTCGGCGTTCTGGAGTTCCTCAACATAGTCCTTACCGTTGTACTGCTCGACGGACTTGGCGACCTGTGGGTTGTCCTTGAGCTGTTTGACTAGGGCTACACGGGCTTGCACCTGGCGGGCCAACGCCACGCATGCCTCGGCCTTGATCTCCTTGCTGGGGTTCTTGTCGAGGATGGCACGGAGAAGCGTGGCGCTCTTCTTGTCCTGGCTGGCGCCGAGCATTTCCAAAACGCGCCCCAGCTTCGCGCTGGCGACATGATCGCGCAACAGCAGGTCGGTAGCCTTATTGCGAATGTCCTGTTCCTCCTTACTAAGGACTCCAAACTGGCGGCCCCCGCTGGACAGGATCCAGATCTGCTCGTAGCGAGTTGTATGCTCATACCATGGTGTGAAGCGCCACAGCCGGTACTCGTTGGTCACAATCCAAATCAGGGCCTCCTCGGCAAAGGACTCCTTGGGGTTCTTCTCGGCCAGCTCTAGAAACTTCGAGGCGACTTTGTCGGGCCTGGGATACTTTTCCTGAATGACCTTCTGCCGGTCCTGCGGCGTCTTCGCGTCACGGAAAGCCTTGGTGTACTCGTGGAAGGTGTCGTTGTACTCGTTGAGAAGTGCCTTGTATTGCTGCTCCGGCGTGCCCGGTTCTGGGTCCTGTCCTTCGTCCTCGGCCGCCACCACTGACATGACTAGCACAAGAACCAGAATTCCACCAACAATGCGATCCATGGATGCATCCAGTAGTTGAAATACGTTTACGACGGGAGCCAGACCGATGCGATCCGCTGACTATGTCATCACGCAAGGGACTTAGGCCAAGCGATTTTTCCGAGCCGATACTGACGCGAGGTGTCCAGCACGTACCCATGGCTTCTGGGTGGTATTCATTGTGAGACGGTCTGGCGGGCAAAGCAAGATTTCGCCGACGCCTGGAATTGAGGACAGGGCCGGCGCACCCGATCTCGATCCGACCAATCAGTATTCCATCTCGAGTTGCGTCCCTTTTTTCTTCGCGAAGAGCTAATCCCTGGTGGCCGCGAGCATCGTAATCAAATCATCAGCGATTTCAGCCAGCAAGTCCTCGTTAACCACGCGGTTCGCGCTGAACTCACTCATTGGTGAAATGCTTTCTGCGATCGGCGCATCTCTCCAAAGGTCGATGACCTCGGCAAGTTGTTCAATCCGATTTAACCTCCGTGGACTAGCTAATTCGGTTCGAACGTAATCCTTCGAGAGGCGATTAGGCGTGTCGATGTAAACTGGAATTGTATCGACAACTTCAGTGCCTAACGGCGACGCGTCGGTTGTTTCGCCCTCGGCGGCCTCGATCTGCCGGTTTAGATAATTAAACACGACCACTACGTCATTTGGCGTCAACATGGAGTCATCATTGACATCCAAGTAGCGATTCGTCGAATCAACGCTTGCCTCCCCAGCCGCTAATTCACCGCCCAATCCATTATTAATGGCGTTGATCAGAACCATTGCGTCCGCTGGCGACACGAACGAGTCGGCATTGACGTCTTGGGCACGATTCAAATTGTGCCACCGTGACGCGACGTCCAGTTCGAGCCCGTTGAATTCGATGGCGTTGAAAGGAACTTGATCGAATGGATCGAGCGCATGAGGTCTTCGTATCGAATTTCCATACGAGTATTTGGGACGGAAATCCAACTGCACGCCATTCTCACCCAAGACTTCCATGTCAAAGTGAGCCACCATTTTTTCGGGCGGTTGCCTTTCATCAAAGTAAACCTTAATAGCGATATGTCTTAGACCTGGACTGAGGCGGATCGGGTCGTCGGACCAAAACGGGCGAAGCGGCAGCCCGTCTTCGAACTGCACGTCACTGGTGAGTCGAACCTGTTTTGGATCGTAGACAATATCCGATTCGGCGCTCTTGATTCCAAATGTGCCTTGCCCCGATTGGTCTTGGGCGAAAACACGGACCTCGATGTGCTCTCCCTGCCGCACACGTTCGACAACCTCGCCCGCACTATTGCGCGCCTCGATCCGATAACGGATGACATCCTTCCGATCTGCGATGCGCGCGTTCACAAAGTCTTCGACGATTTCACCGTTCGCATGTTCCACTGCGTAGTGAATCGTCTCAACACCGGCGAAACCGGGTGCTGACCGGTAGTCAATAGCTTTACCATTGGATCGAATTTTTACTTCTCCTCCGTGGGTTGACGACACCCAAACCAATCTCGATCGTTCGATGTCATAAGGTATGACGACCTGGATGCCCGTCATCGGAGGTCGGCCCTGAATCACGCTCGTGAATTCAGGTGCTTCGTGATAATGGAGTTCCCACGTGAAACCGTCAAATGTTTGCCCTGGAAGTACAGGTGTGAAATAACGATTGTCCACGTTATCCGAGAGGCGAGTTTCGGCCGCTTCCCCCTCGGAATTCGCGACAGCTACCTCCTCGTGCAAGCAGCTCGCCGTTTCATCCGTTAAGGGCTCACCGGCGAAGTCGTTGGTTCCTTCACCCTCTGCGAAGGCCAAGTTCCTATTCAAATGGTTGATAACTAGTAAGACATCAATGGGCGTCACTTGACCGTCCTTATTGACGTCAATATTTCCGTTGATTTCACTTCCGTCTGTTTCGCCAGAATCTCCCATTTGCCTGCGATTCAGCGCGTTAATGATCTTCAAGGCATCTCCCGGTGACACGATGCCATCAGCGTTGGCGTCGAGCGAATCAACATCGATGTCCACCGGCGTATTAGCCGTTACCTGCGGGCTCGCCGCCGAAGGAAGAACGTCCTCCGCGGAGTCACTTGCTTCAATGGCCAACGTAAACTTCCCATAATCGACTTCCCTATTGAGTACATCCAAGCCGTGCCCTCGCAGGATGATGCCGCTACCATTTGCCGCCACTGGGCTGCTCAAAAAATCAATCGAACCGGCGGAAGTGGCGGTAAACAGTACCTGAAACAGTAGGTCCTCATCACCCGGTTCACTCTTATCGGTCCAATTTGCGTTCCATAGCGTCCCACCCACACCATCCAATAACCCTATCGTCTTCTCGCTCCCGGTATGGCCGTCGGGGAAGCGCGGACCAAAGTCAATCTGTCCGGCCACGGACACTTGCGAAGTCTCGTAAGCCACGTCGATCGCGGCCATGGTGAAGCCAATGGGAATTCGACGGACGTCGCGAACATAGGCCTGCAGGTAAAATTGCTCTCCCACCTCTACCTGCGCCACCGGGTTGCCAGAGAGGTCAGCCGTTTGCAGCCGCACCTGCGCCTCCGGTCTTACAAGGCAAAAACGGTCAGCGGTCGTCCCGTTGGTCCCGCCACTTGCGGCTACATCTTGACCGATGCCCAGCGTAAACGTCCCATAATCGATTTCCCGGTTGGGTATGCTCAATCCGCTCCCCCAAAAATAGATGTTGCTGCCATTTCCACTCTCTGGACCGCTCAAAAAGTCGATCTCACCAGCCGACGTGGCCGTGAACAATACTTGAAACAGCAAATCCTCCTCACTCGGATCTGTCTTGTCGGTCCACTTGTCCCTCCACAGCATACCGCCGACACTGTCCAATAATCCGGCGTTCCTCGTACCACCGGAATGGCCATCGGGGAAGCGTGGACCAAATTCAATCTCTCCGGCTAACGACGCTTGCGAAGCATCGAAGGCCACGTCGACCGCAGCCATGTTGATCCCGTGGGGAATCGCGCGCGTGTCGTGTATATAGGTCTGCAGGTAAAACTGCTCCCCTACCT
>CAZFLF010000043.1:0-14974 GCA_964519825.1 uncultured Pirellulaceae bacterium
ACCCAGGTCGGTGTCAGACGCAACAGCCCTTCGCCGGCATCGAGAGCTTGTTCCAGAATCTTGCCGACATTGTCACCCTTTACCACGTTTGCTGCGCTCATGTTCTTCCGTTCTCCCGATTACCGCGCCGCAGACGGCTGGGCGGCGGTCTCGATGGTGTCTGTCGATTCCCCAAGGTCCGAAGAGAGGGTTGTTTTAAGCGGTTTTTACCACCCTCGCAAGTTAGGCGATACAACCTGCAAAATCGGCCTCCGCGTGGTTACACTGATTACTTGAACGAATCGAACTGAAACGTCAGCTTGCCTCCCGCGGAAAGGATGCTTCAGTTTTAAGCGTCCCCAGACAAGAGACCTACGTTTGTAGGTCAGGAGCCCTGCATGACGATCGCCCATTGCCCGAAATGCCGCGAACAAGTCTCCGTTCCCGGTGGAGCCAGCCGCCAAGCGCGAGTGCGCTGCCCGCTCTGTTCGGACGAGTACTTGCTCGATGACGCGCTGCGCCCGCTCCCGCCGCTGCTAATCGTAGTCGACGATCCGGAAGCAGAATCAATTGCGTCAATCAATCGTTCACCGCCGTCGGCACCCGTCTTTGCTGGTGCGGACGAGGGTGACGCCCCGGCGATTGTGATGGACGAGGCATCTGACGATTTCAGCCTCACACCCTCCTCGCCGGTTATCGCTCGCCCATTCAAGTTCGAGCCTGGGTCTGCGGTTCCCGCTGCGCGCAACGCCACGCGACCACGCACTCGACGCAAACAAGGAAGCCCGTTGCGAATGATGGTGCAGACCGTTGGCGGTGGTGTGATGGGCTTAGTCCTTGCCCAACTCATTTTGTGGTGGGTGCCAGGTAATTGGAACGCGACCAATCGCGACCCATTCGGCCTAGCGGCGAAGGTGACGCCCTATGCTCCGTTTCTCGTACCGATCGCGTTGCAGGGGAACGCGCCCACTGCTCGGGCCGACGGCGCGACGACCGAACGAGGTTTGGGTTCTTCGCGCACCGGTACATCATCGGTCGCAGGGGACAATGCTGGACGAAAAACTTCAGGGGGTTTCGAATCCAATATTCCAGAATCCAATTCTGACGCTCCTTCCGATACCACGAAACTAGCGGCGGACCGGAACAAGAAGAACAAGGAAAAAAAGGAGTCTCCCCCGAACCAGGATGAATTCCCATTGACTGGCTTGTACGAGCCTGACGCAACCAAGGCGCCAGCCAAAGAGGCGGATCCGTTCGCGGTTCCTGACGTGACGAGCGAACCGATTACCGCGAAGTCGAAAACGAAGGAAGACATGAAGAAAGAGACTGGCAGTCCAATTGCCGACGCGGACGCCGTACCGGCCGCAGTTAGCGCGGCGAAACCGACACTTGATGAACCGGTTGGACTGCGTAATCCACCGGCGATCAAGGTCGAGGAAATCACCTCCCGCCTGGCGGATGTGGCCAGCGCGGATCTCGCTTGGGACACGGCTGAGAATCCGACGAGAGAGAAGAAATACGAACTCATTACGGACCTGTATGTCAAACTAGCGCAGCTTGGAGATACGCTTGCGAGTTCTGGCGCAGCCAAGGCCGAAGCCGCTGAAGCATTGCAGCCAGTTGTCGAGAGGCTGAATGCTTTGGCCGGTCAGTCGGAGAAACTAGTTCCCCTCGGCAGATTGGCAGTGCTGTTGAACGACCGTTCTGAGAACGGGGCGGTTCTGTATGGCGTCGTGCTCTCCCATCAACCGCGTGGCAAAATGATTGAGACACAAATTCGACTATTTGCCAAATCCGATCCGGTCGTGACGGTGGTGAACGCGGTGGATGCGGGGGAACAGCTTCCCGCGAACACCAACGTTCTTGTATTAGGGCGGTGGATTTCCAATCCCAAGGAACAGCTGGCGGGTTATGAGGGAGATGCCAATTCCGTCTTGCTGCATGGCATTCATGTGACGGTTCCCCAGGCAAACACTAATCGGCCGTAGACCAATGTCACTTACTTTGAGCGGAATGGCGCTAGCCACCGGTGTCGTCATGACGATTCTCCATGCGAAATACCGGCGGCTAGCGCCTTGCCGCTCACTAATCCAGCACCAAAGTAAACGGCATTGGGCCGTAGCCGTCCGTCGTGACGTGGCTCGGGCGTAAGGAGATTTTCGCCAATCTGCGTTTTGTTTTCCCAAGGAGGGTCTGTGCCGGACGAATCCTCGAAGATGAACGACCAAGTAAAGCCTTCGACCATTCCGGAACTCGAGGCCGGCGCAACGCCCGACTCGAAGCCCACCGAGATCGGTATCTATCAGCAGTTGCTATTTGGCCTGTCGCTGCCGGAACGAGCCTTGCGTTCGACGAGCGCGCTGGTCGGTGGCACGTTGCACGAAGCGGCGGTATTGCTGGTACCTCCCGCTTTCCGCAGTTCTCGTTCATATACCGTTTTCATCCAGCAGTCGCTGGACCTGCTGCTGACCCAAGTCGGCAATGTCGAACGACCGACTCAGGCCACGGATGCAAACACGCTCAACCGAGATCTGATCGCACGTAAAGCGGTCGGTGGCTTCCTCGATCTAGCCGGCCTGGCGACGCTTCACTTGTCGCCACTGACTTTGCTGGCCCTTGTTAGCGACATTGCCTACGGTTCCTCGACCTACTTGAAAGAGCTCAGCGACGAGTTGAAGAAGGCGGGCGTCATTGACCAGAACACCACGATCGATCATGCGGCCGATTTGCTGGAAGCCGTGCGACACGCTTCGACCGTCTCCTCGCAGGTGTTGGACATGCCGCCCCTTTCCGTGGAGGGACTCAAGGAAACGATTGCACAAACCACAGAGGCCGTGCGACGGATTGATCCATCGAAAATCCTGCCACAAACCGAACTGAAACAAATGTGGGACGGCATTCGCGAGGTTGCGGGACGTGAAGGTGTCAGCCCTTTCGAAGTCTCCAGTACGCTGGCCCTCTATACGGTGACTAAGGTCGGTTCGCTCGGCCAAGGAGCGTTATCATCCGTGACGGTGGCGGGCAACATGTTCGATCGTCACATTTTCGACCATTACCGCAGCGGTTTGGAAACCATCCGCCGCCAAGGTCTGTTCAGTCTGCTCTCTGAAACCTATCAGCCGTACACTGCGGCCGTGTGGACCAATTTTTCGTCGAGCAAAGTCACGGTCACCGAAGGGCTCCTCTCCGGCCGATTGCTTGGCCAGGCCTGGGATTCGGTCAGCGGCTGGTGGCGGAAACCAAACGAACCCGAATCGCCGTGACATCGTGACCGCAACTCCGCAGCCCCAATTGCGAAACCGAATCGTTTAACCGCAAGCCGCAGGCGAGCGCGTTCGGGCGCAGTCGATCTCTGTTCAACGCGCTCGCCTGCGGCTTGCGGTTAAACGATTATTAATCCTAACCTCCCGCGACCTATCTCCGGCTCGCTCCAGACGGCGCCGCTTTTTCCGGTGCCGAGGTGGCCGGTTCTGTTGTCCCAGCAGCCGCTTGCTCGGATCTCACGGCGTCTTGATGAAGTTGAAACAACACCTTCGCCCGATTGACACGTATCTCGGCCTGTTCTTTCGCACCCCGTGCCCGGCGTAATTCGTCATCGGTAATACTGCTGCGAGTGGCCTTCTGAAGCTGTATCTTCCGATCGTAATCTTCTGCAACCGAATTGAGTTCCGCGGCGGCGGCTTCGAGGTCGAGTTGCAGCAACGTGAGAAGCGCCTCCGACTCGCGCTTGGCGTTGTCGAGCTGTCGTTTGGCCGCTTGCAATTCGCGAAGCACTGTTTGGTATTCGGCATTCTCTTGCAGGCCCGCTTCCCCAAGCTTTTTCTTCCACCCGGCAACTTCGGCTTCTTTGCGGAGCACCAATTCGTTCGCGCTTCCTAAAGCGCGCCGTTGCTCCCCTCCTACAGGCTGTGCGAACGGACCTGCTGCTGCCGGGTGAGCGGTCCACTTCTCATCGTATTTTGTCGTGAGCGTTCCCGGCGCTGCCAAGGGAATTGGCAGGACAATGGGCGGACCGTACTGAGGTGGTACGACTGCCGGCGAGTTCGTGACGGTCGGGTTTCCGGAGTAATTCGGAATAATGGGGCCTAGCTGCGTCGTGCGCGGATCAACTTCGTAGACAGTCACGGTGTTTCCATCTGGCCCAGTTACAGTGCGTGGAATCATTGCGGGTTGTGGCGCCGTATAGCCGGCGGAATATCCGGGGGGAAGTGCCGGGGGGGTGGACGCATTCCATTCCAAATCTCGATCCTCCTCGAGCAATTCCTTGATTCGTTTACCAATGATTTCGGAACGATTCTCGGCCCGCTTGCTCAGCGACTGCTCGACTTTCGCCATTCGCTCCTTGAGCTGTTTCAATTCTTGGTTCTGGAGCTCTTGTCGGACGTCGAAGGATTTCTCAACGAGGTTCTTGATCTGTTCGCGACGCGCTAAGGACAGTGAATCCGTCCGTTGGGGATGTGACTCCATTCCTTTCCGGTACTCCTTGGCTGCTTCCAACGACTGGCTTTCGAGACTCGTATACTCCTGAATTAATTTGACATCGGCGGCGGTCGGGATCCGGGGGGGCGAAACATATGGGTTATTCGCCGCCTGCCACGCGGCGTTTGGGCTCGACGATGACCGGACGCGCGTCGCGCTCGGAACAGGCTTCGGAGGCAAGGCCCCCACTTTTGCCTCGGATTCGGAATCAAGTTGCACGACCAACTTGCTAACCCGGTCCACATCGTCCTTGGGACCGCGCAGAATCAATGAATTGGACCTTGAATCAACCGTTGGGTGGACAGCCTCGAGTTCATCATTTGCCAACAGATTTCTCAGCATTTCGCTGACCGTTGGGGCATCCGTATTGCGTAGTCGCAAAACAACCATCTCAGGCTCGCCCGCGGGAGGCTTGCTTCGGCCACCGATAACCGATAACCCTCGGATAACCGTCGGACTTGCCGGAGCGAGTGTCCGAGCAGTTGGGGCAGGAGTCGGGGCTAGTGGCGGCTCGGGAGCCAATGTCGAGTTGACAGCACTTGGCGGATCGGCCGCCAGAGCAGCTGGGATGGGCGTCGGGGCTGGTGGCGACTCGACTGCGTCAATCTCTTGAAACACTGGCGGTGATACCGCCGGAATAGCGAGTTGGGCGATTACGGTAGAAATGACCACGCCACATGACACGAGGACGGCTGGGACAACCCACTTGAACGACATAGTGAAATTCCTTGAGTAAGGTGCAAGTTTGAAAGCAGGATTAATGCGCCTACTCTCACTTCCGTTCCACATTGATTTCGATGTAAAGAAGGGAGCTGTCGATTTCGAACAACTCCGCGTCAAGTCCGTCGCGCCAATCCAACGAGTCATTGTCGTTTGCCGCTGCGGACTCACCCGACTTGGTCGTCACTGGCGAATTGGCGGAAATCGGCGCACTCGTGGAGATCGGCGAACTCGTGGAGATCGGCGAACCGGCAGACGTTGTGGTCGATGCGTTGGGAGGACCCGACCAAATCTGTTGCAGCCAAGTTGCTGCCGTTACGATCGCCATCCCAGCCACGGTCGCGATCATCGCGAATTGCCACCATCTGCGACGGGGGCGGGCGGGCCGCCGAATGCCCGGTACCTCCGGCAACGGTACGAGTGTCGGCTGCTGCAAATGGGCCAAGCATTGTTCGAGCAGCGTCGCCAGTTCCGCTGCTGACTGAAATCGGTGTGTCGTGCTAGTTGCGTGGAGCTTGGCGATGATCGCGGCCAGCCACTCCGGCACATCAGAGTTGACCTCCCGCACGTCGCGCGGCGAGCCGTCGGTGATCCGACGCAGCACACCCATCAACGTCTCGGCGCGAAACGGCGGGGGGCCGGCACACATCGTGTACATCACGCTCCCCAGACTGAATAGATCCGTACGATGGTCGATCGGGTCTCCTTGAGCCTGTTCGGGGGACATGTATTGCGGCGTGCCGGCAATCACGGTGCTGCGCGTCAGCGCGGCGTCGTCCATCGCACGGGCCAAGCCGAAATCGGTCAGCATCACGCGGTCGACGCTGCGCTCCAGCAAGATATTGGCGGGCTTCACATCGCGATGAACCACACCTTGGGCGTGTGCGGCGGCCAATCCGTGGGCAACCTGCAAGCCGATTCGCAGAATCTCTTTCGCTGCGAGCGGTCCCTCCCGATCCAGCCGCTCTTGCAACGACTCACCCGCAATGAGCGGCATCACGAGGTACGGCAGCTTCCCGGACGCATCGACCGCATGGATCGCTACAACGTGCGGATGGACGACTGCTGCCGCGGCCTGTGCTTCGCGAGCGAATCGCTTCCGAGCGGCCGCGTTGTGCGCCAGATGCGGCGCGAGCACCTTCACGGCAACGTACCGATTCAGCTCGCCGTCGTAACCCTTGAGCACGATGCCAAACCCACCGGACCCAATCACCGCCAGGATTTCGTAGGTACCCAACCGTCCCAGCATCGCCGGATTGTCACTGGTCTCCAAAAAGTCGAGTGAATGGTCCGACGAATCGAGTGAATCTCCCGCTCGTTCACCGAAATCGCCCGAGGTCAGCCACAACGTGCCGTCCTTGTTCCAGCGGCTGGCATGCAGATGATCTCCCGCCTCTCGCCACCAGTCTCCCCCGGCTGCCAACTCTTCGAGACGCATTCGGCACGTCGAGCAGCGCCCGACATGGTCAGTCGCGCGGGCCTCGTCCAACTCGGAAAGCTCATCGGATAACAGCCTCTGGAGCTGTTGTTCATCACAGTTGGTTCGCGCAGCTACCATGTGCGGGACTCTCGTTCATGTTGCTCAATGATTTGTTTCAACCGCGCCATGACTCGACTGCGCGCGACGTAGACCGCTCCGACGGAAAGCTTCAAATCGTCCGCAACGGTGGCGACCTGAGTCCCCTCGACGCAGGTCTGCCAAAACGCCTGCCAAGTCGATTCACGAAATTCGCTGCGAATCCGTTCCACTGACCAGCGAAACAGCTCTCGGCGGAATTCATGGTCGAACCACTCGGAATCGCCATCGCGAGCCGGCTGCTTGTGCAGTAACTCCAGCATGTCGGTGCCGCCTGTCACGAGCGGAAACCGCTGCTTTTGCTTGAGCAGGTTGATCAGTAAATTGCGAGCGATCCGAAACAGCCAAGTTCGAAACGAGGCGCGGTTCGGGTCTGGTTCCCAACGGTCGATCGCACCTGCGACCGCTAGCAACACTTCTTGGGACACCTCTTGTGCGTCGGCGTCCTGCAACCCACGTTGAACCGCCAGCCGTTGAATGAGCGGTTGGTAAATGGCGGCGAACTCCCGCCACGCCTCCTGGTCGGTTGGCTCCCGGAGTCGTGCCAGCAGACTCAATCGCGTTTCCGGCCCGACTCTCATGTGGTCTTTTCTCCACCCCTATACACAACGCAGACGACGAAACCTTACACGGAATCTCACCGCATTCCATCCGATTCTCTAAGTTCGCGTTTCGCAGCTTTGGAGTGCGTGGATTCATCACCGCCTTAGGATTTTCGAGCAAGAGGTACTGCGGGCAACCAACCCACGCCAAAAAAAGTCCCAAAGCTGCGACAAGTCACAGCACTCCAAAACTGCGAAACGCGAACTTTGGAGTGCGGGGATTCATCACCGCTTTGGGATTTTCGAGCAGGAGGTACAGCTTGCGCTGCGGTTGCGATTCGTTATCCTTTGTCGCCTGCGTCATCCGGGTTGATAAATCGGAAGGCAAATGCCGCCACGGCCCCGGCCGCGAAGTTGGCTGCGAGAAAGATCCAGATATCGGCCAGCCGCGACAGGCCCATGATCGTAATGCCGACGGCGACGGCCGGGTTGAATACTCCTCCGGAGATAGAACCAACTGAGTAGGCTCCGGCCAGTACCGTGAAGCCAATGGCCAGGCCGTAGAACGAATTGCCAGCGGTCCCTTTGGCTGTGGCTACGTTCAACACCACATAGCACAACGCGAAGGTGTACAGGAACTCCGCCACGAGCGCACGCAAAATGTCCGGGTTGGCAACCTCCGCCGGAGGCTTTCCTTTCATGAACAGAACAACCGTTGCGGCTGCCACGGCGCCCAATACCTGCGCCGCCATATACGGAACGACATCAACCGCCGGGCATTTGCCGCGGAGAAACACCGCCAGCGTCACCGCCGGATTGTAGTGGGCCCCCGAGACATGGCCGCCCGCGAAGACCATCACCATCAGCACCGAACCGATGGCGAGCGGGGCCAGATTGCCGGCGCCTCCCAGAACGGTGAAACCGATCGTGGCCACAAGGAAGAACGTGCCAATGAACTCGACCAGGTACTTTTGCCGATGCATGTGCAATCCTCTCTAAAACGCGATTGGGCGTAGCAACCCACGGACGACCAGCCTAGACAACGAATATGGGTTTGTATCCGGTCTGGTCCCCCGAAGCTACGTGACTGTTTCTCAGTTGGCCTTACCGGGTTGCGGACCTTTGCCGACCGGATAGAGTTCCAGGCGGCGGAAAAAAACTTCGGCCAATTCGGCTTGCAACTGGATTTTGCCTTGGGTTGGTTGCGAATCGAAGGCTTCGTTCACCAAAACGCCGTTGACGTAAGTCTGGATGTGACCGCCGTCGCAAATCACATCCATGCGGGTCCAATGCCCGTCGGAGCTTTCCACATCCTGTTTTCCGCGGAAACCCAACTTGTCCGACCAGTCCGGGTCGCGGCCAAACCAGTTCACTCGTTTGCGGTTCTTCAAGTCGAATGTTTCACGTTGGCCCCCTTTTTTCCAAATCACTTCACCGTCACGGTCGCGAGCCGATTCGACGGTTAGCGAGAAGGGCGTGGTCACATTGTCATCCGCGACAATGATGAAATCGCCACAGCCACCTTCGATGATTTGCACCTCGATCGACGGCATCCACGTCCCGCTGTAGCCGCCGTCTGGTCCGACACTATGGATGAGCAGCCCAGAATCCTTGGCTCTGTCCAGACGCGGAGCGAAGGTTTTTGTGCCCCATTTGAATTCCAGAATCAGGTGATAGTCCCGGTATTCATGCTTCGTGAGGATTCCGCCTAGTCCGTCGCCGGTCACATGCAGCATTCCGTCGGTCACGCGAAAGACCCGACGTGGGTCTTCCTGCTTGGTGTCTTTCAACCAGGTGTAGAACCCGTCCAGGTCTTTTCCGTTGAACAGTTTGAGCGGACCGTCCTGCGGCGCGATGGCTCCTGCCGGGTCGGCAGCCATGGACGCAGAAATCGGCAAGGATAGGCACAACCCGATTACGACGATCAATCTCATCAGTCGAACTCCCCGGCGTAGAAATGGTGGACACATTGAAGCGCTGATTACGGTTTTCGGCTCGGATGCGGTTCGTTATAGTACCGGCCGTTTCTGCTCGATTCCACCGTTGCCCCGAATCCGCCATGCCCGCTGACGAAGCACCTGACTGTCATATCCGTTCGGCTCGCACCAGCGATGGTCCACTGGTCTTGGAACTGATCGAACCTTATGTGGCGCAGCGCGTCCTGCTGCCACGCACGCTGGACGAGATTGAGGAACTCCTGAACAACGGATTCGTGGCCGAGGCGAACGGGAGCATCGTGGGCTTCGCGGCGCTCGAAATCTATTCGAAAAAGCTCGCGGAAATCCGCAGTTTATGCGTCGCCGACGAGTTTCGACGGCATGGGATCGGAAAACAGCTGGTGACCGCCTGTGTGCAATTCGCCCGGGAGCGTAGTATTCTCGAAGTGATGGCGATCACTTCGTCGGAAGATTTCTTTCGCTCCTGCGGATTCGACTTCACCCTCCCGGGCGAAAAGAAGGCATTCTTCCTGCAAACGCGCCCCGAGTATTGAACGCGTGCAGCCAAGACCCGATAGGCCGACACAGGAGACCTGGAATGATGCGATGTCGCGGACATAAATGGTGGAGCGGACTGACGCTGGCGCTGCTGTTGGTCGTTTCCGGACTGTCGCGCGGGCAAGACGAACCGGATGCGACGCTCAGCGAACCTCCTTTGCCGCCAGCGCTGAAGAGATACCAAGGGCGCGCGATTGCCCAGACGATGCACTACTTGGGCGCGGAATGGTTGATCCGTGATACGCGCGAACGCGAGGAACGTTGCTCGTTGCTGCTGGCAAACTTGGGGATCAAAACGGGGATGACCGTATGCGACATGGGTTGCGGCAACGGTTTCTACGCCGTGGAGATCGCCAAAATGGTCGGCCCGCAGGGCAAAGTTCTCGGTGTCGACATCCAGCCGGAAATGCTTGAACTCATGAAGAAACGAGCCGAAGAGCGGAATGTCGATAATGTAACGCCGATTCTGGGAACTCTGGCCGATCCCAAACTCCCGGCGGGCCAAATCGACCTGATCCTGTGCGTCGACGTGTATCACGAGTTCTCGCATCCCGTGCATATGCTGGCGGCAATGCGCAAAGCGCTGGCTCCGACGGGACTGGTGGCATTAGTAGAATTCCGCGCCGAGGACCCCAATGTTCCCATCAAACCGGAACATAAGATGACCAAGAAACAGATCCTTAAAGAATGGCCGAAGAACGGATTCAAGCTCATCAAAGAGTTCGACGGACTGCCGTGGCAGCACTTGATGTTCTTCGGCCGCGATGAATCATTCGCTACTCCCGAGCCGGCTAAAGGGTCTCCGTAAGTCGCGGTCAGGGCCATCGATACGCTCTGTCCGCGCCACCCGGACTTTGTTTGAAAACGCACGCCTGCGTCTCGAATGCTAGCACGGGAAAAAGCGGCATGGCTTGGTTGGTCGGCAGACGCCTATAATCCCCGCCCTTCCGATTCCGGAAGACCTTGTTTCCTGTGCGTCCCGACCTGAGAAATCATCCTGGCAACGGGCAGGAGGAATTCGACAGCTCTAGACGTACGGGGGCACATTGCGCGCACTTTACAACTTGGGCACAGCATGGTCGGACATGGACGTCCGCGAGAAGGCCCTCGGGCCTTTGCAGGCCATCGCGAGCGGCAGCGAAACGGCCGACCCCGGTACTCGCGGGTCGTCGCCTGTCGCTGCGCGCTGATCGTCTTCACCACTGGGCTTTTAACCGGCAGTTTGCTCGGCGATGAACTCAATTTGCGTCTGCGCATTACTTGGGGTGGAGGCGAGCGACGTCCCTGGCGCGGGACAGTCGTTGCGCGCGAGGGTCAGTTGCTTGCGCCAAAATGCTTGGGTATCGAAGCGGACGTTCCCGACGACCTTGTCTTGGAACGGGACACCGTGCGTATTACCCAGCCGATACCCACCGCGTTCGACGGACTTGATGTGCAGGTGATTGGGACGGATGAGACAACGCTCGTCCTGGAATTCGCGCCGGCTGACAAGCCGGAAGCGGTGAAGAAAGTCGAGATCTTGCTGACGGATTTCGTTCCTGCGGCAAAGGTTGTCTATAACGAGGCGCTCGACGACCAGGGTAATTTCCTGCAGGTCCAACGAGCGCCCGGCGACCGGCTGCGCGTGGAGTTCGAGCGCGCGTCGCTGGTTTTCGCGCCCGGCGAAGAATTTCAATTCACCGTCCAACCACACGAATTGGGCCTCCCCAATACCACCACGCTTCGGTGCATGCTGCAGTTGCAGCCGGTCGACAGCGAGGAAGTGCTGTGGAGAGTGCAGCACGACTTGCGAGTCGACGCATCCGGCGGTACTTCGCCAATTGGTCCGGTCAAATTGCCGTTGCCCGAAGCGGAAGGTGTCTACGACATCGTCGTGTCGCTCACCCGTCGACGATTCACGGACAATCTTGTGCCAGGCACCCTGGGCAATCTGGTGTCGTCCAAACCATTGATGCAACGCAAAGTGCAAGTGATCGTGCTGGAGGACCAACCGCAGCCCGTCGGGCCGGCCGAGTGGCAGCTGGTCGAGGAAATCGACATGGCGAATCCGAAATGGTCGGAAAAATTGAACTGGTTGCCGCAGTGGAAGGTATTGCCTGGAATGTCGTCGCGTGGGCCGCTCGGCGATCGCCCGCTGCTGTCACGCGACTTTCTCGGACAGACGGTCCACGAACTGGGATCCAGCGGCTGGCACGCTGCGCCGATTCCGATCCAAGAGATTGGCCAACCACACATTCTGGAAATTGAGTACCCCACCGACCAACGCCAGACCTTGGGGATCAGTGTGGTCGAGCCCAATGCTGCCGGCGAGGTGCGAACTTTGGGAATCGATTCCGGCGTCGATATTTCGGGACATCCCAAACCCGCCACGCCGAAACTGGGAAAACACCGCCTGATTTTCTGGCCCCACACCGAGACACCTGTACTACTGCTGACCAATCGACGCAATGACTCGCCAGCCGTGTTCGGCAAGATTCGCGTTTTCGCTGGTCCGGCGCACCTGCCGCCGATGGAGCTGACCACAGTTGATGGCGAGCGGTTGTTCGCCGCACATTACGATAAGCCACTCTTCACCGAAAACTTTGGCGCGGCGGAATCGATTGATGCCGTCACGGGTCGCAGCCACAAAGACTGGCAAACCTTTTATCTCGGTGCATTGCGGTTGGTGGAATACCTGAAGCACGCCGGTTTCAACGCGGCGGTGGTATCGGTTGCATGTGATGGCGGAACTCTCTATCCCAGCAACTTGCTCGACACGACGCCGAAATTCGACAACGGGGTATTGTTTCAATCCGGTCAGGACCCGCTGCAGAAGGACGCGTTGGAGATGCTGCTGCGGATCTTCGACCGCGAAGGGTTGAAGCTCATCCCGGCGATCCAGTACAGCTCACCATTGCCCACGCTGGAAGCGGACTTGCGAGCCGGCCAGAGCAATCTGGGGGGCATCGCCATGGTGGGATTCTTTCCGGGCGATGACAAGCCGAAGTTAGGGCGAGCCGATTCACGTCAGGGAGCCGCTCCATTTTATAATCCGCTTGATCCGCGTGTCCAAAATGCGATGCGTCAAGTCGCCGCTGAAGTTTTGGATCGTTGCTCAAAACACAAGTCATTCGCGGGTCTGGCGGTGCAACTGAGTCCCTACGGTTACGCCGTGCTTCCCGACGACGCGTGCTGTCTGGACGATGCAACCTTCGCGCGGTTCGCACAGGCGGCACAGCAACCAAATCCCCTGGGGCAAGACAGCCTCAATCAGCGATTGCAACTCGTACGGGGACCGGCACGCGAACAATGGTTGCACTGGCGAGCGGCGGAGCTGACGAAGTTCTATCGCGATTTAAGTATTGACGTGCGGCAGTCCAAAAACGATGCGAAGCTGCTGTTGACGACGACCGACTTGGCAAGCGGGCGCGTGCTCCAGAATTCACTCAGACCGCGACTGCCGGCCCGAGCCAATTTCGCCGAAGCGATGCTCCGCCATGGTATCGATGCCGCGGGTTTGTCCCAAATTGGGCAAACCCTGCTGCTCCGGCCCCACCGCACGTCGGTTTCGGCGAAGTTAGCCGCGCACGCTGCGCAGTTGGAATTGGCCCAGAGCGAAATCGTCGATGATTACTTCCGCCTCTCCGGACAGACCAGTACGATTGGACTAAACGAACCGCTGACACTGCGCTTGCCGGGCTTCGACTTGGTCAGCCCATTTGGCGCGGAGAACACGTCGACCAATTTCGCCTCCCACATCCTACCCGCCGGCGAGAACAGCCGAGCACGGCTTGTTCACGATCTCGCTAATTTGGACTCGCCTTTGATTTCGGATGGTGGGTGGATGTTGCCGTTGGGACAAGAAGAGTCTCAAAGCCGATTCGTCCGCGTGTTTCGCGAGTTGCCCGTGGGGCCGTTCACGACCATCAAGCCATCCGCGGCAACCGGTTCGTCTCAACTCGCCGTCCGGTCGCTCCACCAGCCTGGCCGCACGTACCTCTACGTCGCGAATCCGACCAGACTCGCGGCCACCGTGCAGGTGGATCTGGCAATACCAACTCCCTGTGAAGTGTACTCGTTAGATGGCCGACCACCTCCAATACTGCCGGCCGGAGGCGGTCCCACGACTTGGACGATTAGTTTGGAACCGTACGACGTTGGAGCCGTCTTCTCACCGAACGACATTCAGGTCACCGATTGGAACGTTCAGTTCGATCGCGAGAGCGTTGCGGAACTCGGCGGCATGGTGCAGGAACTGCGCGTGCGAGTGGACCAGCTGAGCAGGTTCCAGCCGAAACAAGTAATCTCTAATCCAGATTTTGAGCAACCGTCGCAGCCCGGTCAGATTCCCGGTTGGACATTCGCCCGCAATCCGGGCGTTACGGTGGAGTTGGATGCCAACCACCCGTATCAAGGTGGACAGTCGTTGCATTTGCGTGTCGAAGGGAGGAAGTCCGGGTGGGTACGCAGCCAATGGTTCCCAATGCCCCGGACGGGTCGTCTTTCGGTGCAAGCATGGATTCGAACTCGCGATGCGACGCAGCAGCCACCACTGAGAATGTCCGTCGACGGGAAACTCGCGTCGGGTCAGCCCTATTATAAGTGGTGGCCACTCGGCGTTGATGTCGACGGCCGCTCGTTTCAGCCGACCAACCGCCCAGTGCTGGCAGTGCCTGCGGAGTGGACCACGTCGCCAATCCTGATCCATCTCATTGATTTGCCGGTCTCGGGTGCTGGCGAGGTGTGTGTCGGATTCGACATGCAGGGATCGGGAGAAGTCTGGATCGACAACATCCAAATTTCCGACGTCTTCTTTGAGCCGACGGAGCTGAATGAATTGCGGAAGAACGTGTTCAATGCTCATTACCAGTTGCAGCACGGGGAACAACTGGCCGAATGCCAGCGTTTCCTGCAGGGTTACTGGCCGCGATTCGTGTTGGAATTCGTTCCTCCGCCCCGTTTGTCGCAAGTACCGTCCGCCTCGTCGCGCCTCACGCCGGCGAAAGTAAACCCGCCGCCTCCCCAGCCCGCGGAAAAGACCTCGAAGTGGAAACAGCTGCTGCCAGCAAATCCACTCATGCGGCAGTTCAATAAGGCCGACAACAGGAAGTGATTACCGACCGTACGGCATTTGGATTTAGCCAGGCGGCCAGTCGAACTTTCGGCCCCCCAGTAGATGAAAGTGCAAATGGTTCACGGTCTGA
>CAZFLF010000044.1:0-14887 GCA_964519825.1 uncultured Pirellulaceae bacterium
ACGCGACATCATGATCGACGTCGTGGCGCGCACGGCGGAACAAGTGTTCATGCCGTTAACGGTTGGCGGCGGAATCCGCTCGTTGGACGACATTCGCGCGCTGCTCAATGCGGGATGTGACAAAGTTTCGATCAACTCGGCTGCCTGCCAGAATCCCGAGTTCGTGCGGGAGGCGGCCCGTCGCTTCGGTAGCCAATGCATTGTCGTTAATATTGACCCAAAACGTATGAACTATGCCGGCCATGTCGTGTGGGAAGTTCACGTAAATGGTGGTCGCAAGCCCACCGGGCTCGAAGCGGTGGCCTGGGCCAAACGAGTCGAGGAATTGGGGGCTGGCGAGATTGTTCTGACCAGCATGGATTGCGACGGCACCAAGGACGGTTACGATTTAGCAATCACCGCGGCGGTAAGCAACGCCGTTTCGATTCCGGTAGTAGCCAGTGGCGGCGCCGGACGCCCGGAGCATTTGGCCGACGCAGTCCTGATCGGTCGCGCCGACGCGGCGCTGGCGGCCAGCATTTTTCATTTTGGTGAATACACGATTCGAGAAACTAAACGGGTAATGGCCAGCCGCGGCATTCCCGTGCGAATGTAGATACAAACCGACGGTTCAAAGGAAGTGCGTTATGGCGACTGCGGAAGTTGACGTGAAAAACACGAACGCGAAGGCTCCCGAGAACAACGGCGACGACATCGACGTTTCCCGGTTCATTCGAGTGAGGAAAGACCTCGAAATCGACAAGTTGTTTCGGGCATTGGTCAAATTCGAGGGGAGCGATTTGCACATGAAAGTCGGTAAACCGCCCATGATCCGCGTGCGGAATGAATTGCGACCCCTGAACCGGGGACCGATCGAGTCGGAGGAGATGGTTAAGTTGCTGGTGCCAATGATGGATGCGCGGAACTTGCGAATTTTCGAGGATGAGGGAGGCGCGGACTTTTCTTACACGTGCGATGTCGACGGCGTCATCTGGCGATTTCGCGTGAATCTGCTGAAACAGATGGGAATGATGGGGCTCGTCGCCCGCCGCGTCAATAACAAGATTCCGGACTTCAAGGGTTTGTATTTGCCACCGGCCATCGAGAAGTTGTGTGCCCACGATCAAGGCATGGTGCTGTTGTCCGGCGTGACCGGTTCCGGCAAGAGTACCACCATCGCCTCCATGTTGAACTACATTAACCAACGCGAGCGCGTGCATATTTTGACGCTGGAGGATCCGATCGAATTCGTCTACGCGGAAGACAAAGCCCTGATTAACCAGCGCGAAATCGGCATCGACGTGAAGGATTTCAAAATCGCCATGAAACACGCGGTGCGAGAAGATCCGGACGTCATGTTGGTGGGAGAAATGCGTGACGAGGAAACGTTCATGACGGCGATTCACGCCGCGGAAACCGGGCACTTGGTGTTCGGCACCATCCACGCCTCGTCGGCTGCAACCACCATTGGCCGAATCCTGGACTTATTCCCCGAACAAATGCACGGAGCGTTGCGCAGCGCCATTGCCAACAATATGAAAGGCATCGTCGCCCAAAAGCTGCTCAGGTCGATCAAACCGGGAGTGCCGCGCGTGCCGACCTGTGAAGTCATGACCTTCAACCCGACCGTGATCAAACTCATACTGGAAGGCCAGGATCACAAGCTCGCCGACGCGATTCGCATCGGTGCGGAGGAGGGAATGCAGGACTTCACCATGAGCCTAAAGCAGTTGATTGACGAAGAACTCATTGACCGCCCGACTGCGTTCGCGGTTGCGCCGAATCAAGAAGCACTTAAGATGGCACTGAAGGGTATCGACGTGAAAGCACCGGCCATTTTGTAAGTTTTCTCAGGACCTGAACCTTCACGCAGCTTGACCACAGGCTGCCCGCTCGCTCACTTTTTGGTCTGAATATGGCGAAGGAAAAAGAAGAAAAACCGTTACACGAGTTGTTGCCGCCGGTGAATTTCATACCGCTGGGTGCGGCAAGCAAACAATTGGATCAGGGCAATCTCCTGGCGGCGAAGCAGACGCCGGCGTTTCCCATCGCCGGAGGTGTCATCTCGCACTGCCTGACCAAACACGGCGAGCGGATATTGCTGGATTTCACCGCACAAGCATGTGTCATCAAGTTCGAAGTCGATGGCGTGTGGATGAATGTGGATCCCATGGACCGGCCCACGGGCGATGCCGTCCTGGCGGTATTCAAGAAAATCGCCAACCTGAACGCCCAGGACCGGAAGTCAAAGCAAGAGGGAAAATTCGGTGTTGAGTGGCAAAACAACAAGCTCAACGCATTCTTCACCTCGCAAGGCGTGCCCACAGGCGAACGAGTCCTGATCAAGATCCTGCCGAAGAAAAACAAGATGGAGACCATCGAGCAGGCTGGCATGCGCGATAAAATGCGCGAGCAGTTCAAATCGATGTTAGATGCGGAGCATGGATTCATTATCGTTTCTGCTCCGCCGGGCAGCGGCGTTACCACGACGTGGCGAATGGCAGTGCAAACTGCCGACAGGTATGTCCGCGACTTCCTGTCTCTGGAATGCAAGACGAGCCCAGAAGAGGAAATCATCAACGTAGGACCAGTTTTCTTTGAACCTGGGCAATCCTTGGCGGAGATTTTGGAGAAGCTACTGCTCAAGCAACCGGATGTGTTTTTGGTACCCGAGATGGTCAATACCGAATCCATTGAGCGGATGATTGATCAGGTCAATAAGAACCATAAAACGGTTGTTACCCGCGTACCGGCCAAAGATGCGGTCGAAGCCTTATTTCGACTGCTAACGCTGAAACCGCCGATGGATGAGTTTGCTAAAGCGCTAACGTGTGTGTTGAATTCGCGGCTGATTCGCAAGCTGTGTGAAGGCTGTCGCCAACCGTACCAACCCCAACCGCAGTTACTGCAGAAACTGGGTATCCCGCCCGGCCGCGTCGCAAATTTCTACAAAGAATGGACGCCGCCCCCCCCCGAACAACAAGTCGACGCCAAAGGCAGACCGATCGAAATCCAGATCTGTCAAAGGTGCGGGGGCATCGGTTATCTCGGTCGGACGGCGATTTTCGAATTGCTGGTGATTAACGACGAAATCCGCAAAACACTCACGACCCAGCCGAACCCGGACGCCATTCGCCGCGTAGCAAAGGCCACCGGACACCGGGGATTGCAAGACGAAGGCATCCTGCTAGTGGCACAGGGCGTGACCTCTCTTAACGAACTACAACGTGTCTTCAGCGCCAAATAATAATTACGACCTATGACTCTCGCCGGTGACACTCGCGTGCGTTTTTCCGAATTGGACCAGCAAGAACTGGTGGAATACCGGCCACTAAATCGCCCCGCCGTAGTCGCTTGCATACTCGGCTGGCTCGCCAGCGCGGCGCTGATCCACCCCATTCTGTGCCTGTTGCCGTTGCTCGGAATCATGACCGCACTCATCGCACTGCGACAACTCAGTTCCGCCGAAAACAAACAGTCTGGCCGCAGACTGGCACTGATTGGGCTGTGCCTGTCCGTGCTGTTTGGTTCCTGGACCGTTGCGCGTGAAGCGTCTCGGGAGTTGCGATTGTACGGCCACGCGCGGCAATTCGCCGAAGATTGGTTTGCCCGAATACGTGATGGCCAGTTCTATGAAGCCCACCAGCTAACTTTGATGGAGGGAGAGCGGGCCGCGCCGGGCGTCTCGCTCAAAGATCATTACGCGCCTCGTGATCGCCCAGATCCGGAGAAAATGCGCGGCGCGGGCGAATCTGGCACTCACGCCGAACCCGCAGCAGCAATGTTGGAAATGATGGCGCCGCCCCCGCATGACACATTTGAAATGTATTTTGGAACATCGATCGGGAAACGGCTGCGGGACATGGGTAGCAAGGCGCAATATGAATTCCAAGAAAACCGGCAAATTCTGGTATCGGGAGTGAATTCGTTGCGCGTGGAACTGGTCTTCGTCGCAAGTGAGGAAAGTGACGGCCGGTTGAAATCGTTTCCGATCAAGATAACGCTAGAACGAGATTCGTACTCGGGATTGAACGCCAACTGGCGCGTCGTCGAAGTTACCGATTCCTTCTCAACGTAAAACGGCCACAACCGAACAAACTACGGCCTCCTGTCGCTGATCCGATAGCCACTGTCTGCATCACAGTTGCCTGCGGACCCGCGGAGTAAACTCCGTGAATGAACCCGATGTGGCTGCCGGACTTCGGACGGTAACACACGCCGCAGCCTACCTTCAGGAGCTGAAATCCCACGCGGCGGATTTGACCTCACGCGTGGCTGCCGAACGTCGTGGGTACTTCACCCCGGATGAGGAGGAAGCGACCCTCGGTTTGCTCGTGTCTTATTGGCAAACGCGAAATGCGTTGTTTGATCTGATCTGCAATTTGCGCCGCGAATTCGCGGTTAGTGAACCGCCGCAGGCTGCCTTCCTGATCGGTTTCGCCGGGGCCGCCCTGCTAGTGGACGCGGCGCGGTTCTTGCGCGAGACGGCGGCCGTACGCCCCGTGGTGCGCGACAAGTTGAACGAATCCGCACCGCAATTCGGAATTCCGAGTGGCGTTTACGACACGATTCAGAAGTCACTCGTCAGCGTTCGCAATGGCTGGCAGCTGCTCGACGCCGTGCAGCACTATCGCCGGCTCGTCGACGGACACGAGTCGGATCTAGCCGACGAAATCCGGCCTCTGACGGAGATCATCGAGCGGCTACTGCCACAACTGGAAGTTTCGGTGACGGAATTTGCCCGAGCAAAACTCCGTACTCGGGCGGGCCAGATTGCTCGGCGCGTGAGACGTCTAGTCCTCGGTCGCACGTTCTATGGTCTGCAACGACTGGCAGGCACGCTTGTTGCGGACAAGTATCTCCGTTTAGGGCATCAGCCTCGTTTACCCGCCGACGTGGCAACGCAAATGCGATCACTGCTGCAGCCCGGCGATGTGCTGATCGTGCGGAAGGAATACGCACTGACAAACTATTTCCTGCCCGGCTACTGGCCGCACGCCGCGTTATATCTGGGCACCGCATCGCAGCTGGCACTGCTGGGAATCGCCGACGAATTGCCCATTCAAACTCGCTGGCACCGGCTGACACAGCTTGCACGCGATAATTCCGGGGTAGTCTTAGAGGCGATGAAAGATGGCGTGCAGTTGCGGACGCTAGAGTCCCCATTTTCATCGGATTCGGTGGTGGTATTGCGCCCACAACTGACCGGCGCTGATATCTCCCGGGCGTTAACCCGCGTGCTCGCCCATGAAGGCAAGCACTATGATTTCGACTTTGACTTTCGGCGCTCCGATCGATTGGTATGTACGGAGGTTGTCTATCGAGCGTATGACGGGATTGGAGGATTACATTTTCCGCTGATTCGTCGCGCTGGTCGGCCGACACTCGCCGGCGGCGACCTTATCCGACACGCAATTCGTCACGAACTCTTCGCACCCGTAGCCGCGTTTGCGCCGCAGCTGATGACGGGCATTCGTCAGGCGGACGACGTGATTGCGGTTCTACGTGCGGGAGTAGCAAATGGCGTTCAACCTTTCGGTTGAGATTTATCGGCAGCGGGCTTTTCAATTGCTGGGGTCGCCTCAGCCGAGCTCGCGGCGGATTCCTTCTTGTCGTCGGCGTTCGAATCGGGCGGTACCGGAGCTTTCGCCGGAGCGGCCGATTCCGGGACGCTTGGAGCAGCATCGCCGGGTGTTTCATTGGCGCCCGCGACCTTGGTGCCTTCGCCAGGAACTGCAGATTCAGAATCGGGATTGGCTTTCTTTCCCTTCCCTTTTTTCCCAGCGCCGAAACCGGGGCCAGGAGGTACGCTTGTGGCTGTGACGATCTCGGTCGATTCGGCCCCAGGACCCGGCGGCACAAGCAAAGGCCGGAGTTCGTCCATTTCAATCTTGGTCATGTAGTGCTTGAGAAAGACGTACGGCGCTCCGTCGGTATACACGGCATAGTAGTTGTGCGTTTTGATTGGCAATCCCGCCCGCCAGCCATATACCTCGACGAAATATCCTCCCTCCGAGAACGTCTCGATCGGGGCTCGCTTCAATTCGTTCTGCACATCCTTGTTCGTCAAGTATTTCCTGCCGGCCCGGCTGTTCACATCGCTGTTCAATTGTGTGATCCGCGCATAGGCATTCTCCACGGCGGGACGCGCAACTTTGTAGTCGTACCATAGAGCCCCTGCCATCAGCCCAAGCAAACCCACCAGCACCAGCAATCGAATTCGAGCGGCCGACGAAGCTGGAGCGGTCGGGGCCGATGGCGTGGAAGGACCCATGGGAGGAGTTGCTGAGTGGCTTTCGGACATGGTGAATCCCCGCTTGAAATGCGAACCGGCCAGACTAGGAAAGAGAAGATCCGCGGACGGCTGACCGATCGACCGCGAAACGCGCGCTAGTCTAGCCGTGCGCCAATGCGTTCACCAGACTCCGGTCAACAAGATTTCTGGAATTATTGCCGGTTCACAATGACGAGTGACGAGGGATTGCGCCGACCGGAAACCGACTTAAGCCAAGCTCTTCCGAACGGCCGCTCGCATCTTGTCCAAACCGGTACGGGCAACCACCAGTGCGTCTTGCTTCCAGTAGTCACGATTGAAAAGTTCCAGCGACAACATTCCGCGAAATCCCGCAGCGTACACGTCTCGCAGGATCATCGTTAGCGGCGCGATGCCATCACCCGGATAGACTCGGTCCGCGTCGGTAATCGTCGAGCGGTTCGGTTCGGCCGGATAGTCGTTCATGTGCAAGGCATGCATCGCCCGGCCATTGATGAGATGGAGACCCTGGAAATCCGAGCCACCCTTGTAAATGTGATACACGTCCGTCAGCAGACAAGCATCGGGATGACCGGACTCCGAGGCGACAAACAACACCTCGCCGAGCCGGCTCAGCGACTTGGAGAATCCCCACAATTCCAATTGCGGTACGACGCCGATCTGACGACCGATTTCCAGGAGGGCATGGTACCTTTCCGCAGCACGGAAGAGGTTCAAGTCCGATTGTTTTGTCGCGCCAACCGGCGGTGCAGCGAGCCGTTTGCCACCAATCTCGCGCAGCAACTCCATATCCCGCTTGGCGGTTTCCAACCCTTGCTTGCGTTTGGCTTCGTCATCGACAATCCATTCCGCGAATCCGATTGCGCTCTCGACCGTTAGACCACTGTCGGCAATCCGTTTTTTGAGGTCAGCCGGTTTGCCTCCTTGCTCAACGAATTGGTGCAATTCACCCATCCACGGCTCGATTGCGTCGTATCCGGCCTTAGCCGCGACCTCAACCTGCTCCGGCACCGACAGCTTCTGCTCGCGAATCGTACTCATGTTGAGGCAG
The DNA here is from genome assembly GCA_964519825.1 of uncultured Pirellulaceae bacterium. GTDB lineage: Bacteria > Planctomycetota > Planctomycetia > Pirellulales > Pirellulaceae > CAZFLF01. The sequence continues at coordinate 7,305 of CAZFLF010000044.1, forward strand.
AATCCAAACGGCTTGTCGGATTTCACGACTGGCTTGTCATCCGTTGCGAACGCCGTTCCGGGTGCAGACGCCGCCGCAACCGCTCCAACGGACGCGGCCGCCAACAACTCGCGGCGCGATATCGAATTCGAAGATTGACTCATGGTAAGAACACCTGTTGTTCTGAAAGACAGTGGGATCGACCAAACAACATGGGCATAGTATCGCAAGAATACGCGAGCGAGAGAACGAGCCAAGTCGATCGCGTAGCTGCCAATGACGGCGCCCCGCAGGCGAATAGATTCGGTCCGCCGATTACTTGATTTGCTGTCTCTTCGGCGGTGGATTGGAACTCAGCCGCGAGCGGTCATTCTTGGCAACGTGCTTGGCGATGAATGCGGCTTTGCGTTCGATGGCAGGATTGGGCACCGTACGTCCGGTTCCGGAGGCGGATGCGACGCCCCGTCTATCCGCGGCCTCCCCCAGAACCGCTCTGTCTATTTCTTCCAAATCCATAATCGTTGCGGCGACGTGCGCGCCGCTTGAGGATACTTCCGAACCGATGCCGCGATTGGCAAACAATCGTCCGAGCCCAGGCACTCCGTTCGTATTCGAACCGAAGGACGCGCGATTGACACCTCCCAAATACATCGATCCCCGGTCTGGCACTACGACGGTCGTTGCCACGCTGAAGACGTGAAACGTTGGGAGCTGTACGGTCACGTTCTGACCTGACGACGTTCTCGCGGCCAGACTCAGGCAGAAAACCGTTCCCAAAATACATGTGCGGTTCATGGATCAGTCTCCCGGAATTTTGCCCTGTGAAGTTGCAGTCATTCTAGCGAATGGAGCCGGAATCGCCAATCGAATGGTTGGACCGCCGTTGGCTGGATATCATGATCGGCCGTCTCGCGCCGTTCAGTGCTCTTTTTTGCAGGCTATCCACGATGTCCGATGCGTCCTCCACGTTTGGGTTTGCTTCCGCTCTGTCTACCCGCTCCAACACCGCTAGCGCGATTGAGGAAGTCTGCAATCAAGTCCTCGCGCAACTCGGCTCGTTACCCGATCTCGTTGTTGCGTTCTTTTCGGCGGAGCACCTTCCTGAGTGCACAACCCTAGCAAAGGAAGCGTGTCAGCGCCTCGGTACCCGAAATGTGATCGGCTGTTCGGGTGAATCCATCGTCGGAAAGGACCGCGAGATTGAAGGGGCGCCGGCTTTGTCGTTATGGGCGGCTCGCTTGCCCGGAGTGACCGTCTTGCCGATGCATCTGGATTTTGCGCGCACACCGGAAGGTGGAAGCATCGTGGGTTGGCACGACGAGTTGCCTCAGGAATGGCCCGACGGCACCGCTCTCCTGGCTCTCGGAGATCCGTACAGCTTTCCAGCAGAAGTTCTGCTCGAACTGATCAACGACGAACACCCAGGAGTGCCCGTTATCGGTGGAATGGCCAGCACGGCATCTCAGCCGGGTGAAAACCGTTTGCTGATTGGCGGAGAAGCTGTCGATCATGGAGCCGTGACGGTCATGCTCCACGGTCCATTACAGGTTCGGACGCTCGTTTCTCAAGGCTGTCGGCCCATTGGGCATCCGTTCGTGGTTACGCGCGCCGAGCGGAACGTTATCTTGCAGCTAGGAGGTGAACCGGCGTACAAGCGTTTGGTGGAAGTCTTCCAAACTCTGGCTACCAGTGAACAAGAACAGGTACGTCGTGGGCTGCACTTGGGCCGGGTCGTCAGTGAATACCTGGATCACTTCGGCCAGGGAGACTTCCTAGTTCGCAACGTCATTGGGATGGATGTGAACTCCGGAGCTATCGCGATTGGTGACTATTTTCGCGCTGGCCAAACCGTCCAATTTCACGTGAGGGATTGGGAAACGGCGGATGGAGAACTGCGTCAACTCTTGGCTGCGATGCGGAAAGACGCGAGCGTTCAACCGCGCGGGGCGCTGTTGTTCACCTGCAACGGTCGAGGGACAAAACTGTTTCCCGAGCCCCATCACGATGCCCATGCCATCGCTCAGGCCTGGACCGACTTGCCTTTGGCCGGTTTCTTTGCCGCCGGCGAACTTGGTCCGATCGGCGGACGAAACTTCATGCACGGATTTACGGCCAGCGTGGCAATTATCGAGCCACAGGTTAGAGATTAGTGGTCAGAGGTCAGAGAAGGCGCAGATGCACGCCCGCATCCGACGCGCACGCATCCCCTCGTATATCCGCAAGCCGGAGGCGTGCACGTCATGCCGCCCATCGCCTATGGAATGCGCTATGCGATACGTCGACAGATGAACATGCCGTTCTAACCTCTAACCTCTAACCTCTAACCTCTGACTTCTGACCTCTGACCTCTGACCACTAGCCCCTCCGGTCATAACGACTGTGCCTAGAAGATGGGCAAGGCCGCCGGACGTTCGTTGACAGTTCGTCCTAACCCACTTAGCATGCAACCTGTTGGAGTATTTCTGGCAAGTGCAAACCTGTGAAGCATGATGAGGCAAGCGGTGGCAACCCCCTCGCGATCCGGTGTGTTCGACAACGCCACGGATCGCCGTGTCGAGCAGTTCACGGAGAGCATCAGCTTCGACCACCGCCTCTATGCCCATGACATTGACGGTTCGATCGCCCATTCGCAGATGCTCGCCCTTACCGAATTGCTCACGGTCGATGAGCAACGTCAAATCGAACACACGCTGAACGAGATCCGAGCCGAGATTGACGCCGGCAAGTTTGAAATGCGTATGGAGTTGGAGGACATCCATATGCACATCGAGCAGGAGCTGATTAAGCGTCTGGGAGACGTGGGACGCAAACTCCATACGGGACGCAGCCGTAACGACCAGGTCGCGACCGATTTTCGCCTGTGGGTGCGGCATGCGCTGGACAAGCTCGATCAGCGGTTGTTGGAACTGCAACGGGCGTTCGTCGGACGTTGTGAACAGGACTTTGACGTTATCCTCCCGGCCTATACCCATTTGCAACGAGCGCAACCGGTGTTGGCTCCCCATTACTGGTTGGCGTATTGCGAAAAGTTTGAACGCGACCGCTGGCGAATCCGCGATTGCCGCCGGCGCGTCAATATCTGCACGCTCGGTACTGCGGCCGTAGCAGGAACGTCGCTGCCAATCGACCGCCGCGACGTTGCTAGCAGACTCGGATTTGCGGATATCTCCGCCAACAGCATCGATTCGTCCAGCGACCGCGATTTTGCTTTGGAGACGGCGTTTGTGCTGGCCGTCATCGCCGAACATCTCAGTACGTGGGCCGAAGAGTGGATTTTGTGGTCAACCGTGGAATTCAACTTTATCAAGTTGCCCCAAGAGTTCTGCACAGGCTCGTCGATCATGCCGCAAAAGATCAATCCGGACGTGCTGGAATTGATCCGCGGAAAGACCGCGCGGGTTGTGGGAAATCTGCAAACGTTGCTGATGCTCGTGAAAGGTCTGCCACTGGCTTACAACCGGGATCTCCAGGAAGACAAACCGGCTCTATTTGATTCCGTGGATACGGTTAAAGCGTGTCTCAAGATGGCCGCTCCGATGGTATCCGGCATGGAACTTAACCGCGCAGCGATCGCGGCAGGATTGGAGCGTGGCTATCTGGACGCCACGACGTTGATGGAGTGGTTGATTCGTCGCGGAACTCCGCAGCGCACGGCACACCACTTGGTTGGCCAACTCGTGCGGCGCGCGATGGATCTGGGGGTGCCATTGGCCGGGTTATCGCTGGAAGATTTTCAGGCAGCGCATCCTGGATTGAATGCGGAAGTTTTTGCGGTCCTCGGGGTCAAGCAATCCGTCGAGGCATTCACTAGCTATGGTTCGACCGCGCCCCAAGAAGTCGCCAAGCAGATTGTACGTTGGCGAGAGAGACTAGCAGTGGAGGCGCCGGCGGGGGGCTAACGGAGGATGTTTCGAGGATGAACCTAAACCAGAATCTCAACTTTCAAATCTCAAATCTTAAATCCCCATGATGCGTCATCTTTGGCTCCCACCGCTGGGAATGTTGTTCTGCGTATTCGTCGCAGCATGCCTCATAGCTCAAGAACCGGCCGCGGTCGATCCTTTCGGCGAATCCAAGGAGGCACCCAAAGCGGCGCCTGCATCCGCAGAAAAGAAAAAGACGACAGCGGAGAATACCGAGACGGATCCGATCGTGCTCGGCATTCGCGCGGCCAATCCCAAGACTCCTCCGGAAGTCATGCAGGCAGCTATCAACTTGGCCAATTATGGCCGGGCGGACGAAGCCAAGCGATTCATCTCGGCGTTGATTCAAACCAAACTCGACGACTCGACGTGTTGGCAACTGCAGCGCAAATTTGGATCCGCGCCCTATTTTCGCCTGTCGTCCCAGCCCGATTTGCAGCCCGAAGGAAAGCAACTGGCGGACATAGTTCTTAACGGCGCGCACAAGTTTGTGCGTGACCCAGCTCGGCTCGACTCGCTGATCAGACAACTGAACAACTCCCAACTCGAAGTGCGACACGCCGCATTCGTGGACTTACAAGAGGCGGCCTCAGACGCCGTGGTCGCGATCGTGAAGGTCCTCGGCGATTCATCCCGTGTCGCGGAGCATCCGACGCTTCGGACGGCACTGGTACAGATGGGCCATGTCAGTGTTGGACCGCTACTCGGCGCGCTCGACGCGCGGCAGGAGGAATTGCGTTCACAAGTGATTGTTGTTCTCGGTCGCTTGCAGGTGACCGAGGCAGTTCCGTTTTTGCTACGGCCTTTTTTGACCTCCGCCACCGGTTCTCCAGAGCAGCGGACTGCGGAAGCAGCGCTGTTGCGCATGACGGGAGAATTGCCGACGAGGGCCGCAGCGGAGCGGACTCTGTTCAGTCTGGTAACCGACTACTTCAACGGCCTGCTTCCAGGCAAGCCAGACCATGAAAATCGGATCGAAATGTGGCGGTGGGACGAAGCCGAACAGCGACCCGTCCGTGAACGGCTCGACACGATCGCAGCACCGGTCCTGTTTGCAGCGCGACTGGCTAGTGAATTGATTGCCCTCGCACCCGAGAATCGCGAGTACCAGCGCCTGCAGATTGCCGCTGTGCTCGAGTCGGCAAAGCTTGCAACCGGTTGGGAACAGCCGTTGGCCCGAGGAGCCGGGACGCCGTTCGAGTTGGCCGCGTCCCACAAAGATTCCTGGGATGAGGTGTTGCGATTCACCTTGGACAAAGGACATATCGCGGCGGCCGTAGCAATGCTGGAAGTGATCGGCGCGGCTGGTGATGCAGCGATGGTACGGAGCAGTGGCGGTCAACCGCGAGAAGTGGTCAAGGCCTTGCGACATCCCCACCGTCGCGTGCAGTTCGCGGCGCTGCAGGCCATTTTACGGCTCGCCCCGCGCGAGCCCTATGCCGGCGCCAGTTACTTGCCGGAGGCGCTTGGTTATTTCGCCCGAACGGCCGGATCGCGCCGCGTGCTGATCGCGCATCCACGAATCGAGATTGCTCAGACCCTGGCGGGCATCTTTCGCGAATTCGGTATTGATTCCGAACTCACCTCCAGCGGTACCCAGGCATTTCAATTGGCGCAGAGTAACTCGGATTTCGAATTCGCACTGCTCAGCGACGGATTGGACCGGCCAAACGTCCAGGAACAAGTGCGCCAGTTCCGCCGTGAACCTCGCACTGCCGGACTGCCAATTGGAGTATTGGCCCGGTCCGAGAATTTTGATCGGTTGCGTCGGGCGCTGGAGGATGATGCGAAAACCGAGGTCTTTGCACAGTCGACCGAAATGACGGGCGTCTCGTTCGCCCTGCGCCGTTTGTTGGAACGCGCCGACCGGGATTCTGTTCCGCATGACGAACGGATGCGGCAAGCCGCAGCGGCGCTCGATCTGTTGGCGATTTTGGCGGAGAATCCGCAGGTCTACGGCTTCTACGAACTCTTGCCGCAACAAGCCGCCGTCGAACTGGCGCTGACCGTCCCGTCACTGGCCGTGAAAGCTGCACGAGTGCTCGGTCTGCTCGCGTCGCCGCAAGCACAACGCTCGCTGATCTTGCTTGCCAACCAGACTGGTCGGCAATTATCCGAGCGACAAGCCGCTGCCGCGGCATTCAACGTCGCCGTGAAACGCCGCGGGCTGCTCCTGACCCGCACGGAGATTCTCCGTCAATACGATAACTATAACGAAAGCGCGACCTCGGACGCGGGAACCCAGCAGGTGCTTGGAACCATTTTGGACACGATCGAGACTCCCACCACCCCACCCGCCGCCGCGTCAGGCGCCTCCACACCCCAGGGTGAATCCTGATCGAACGCACGATAGTCCCCCGCATCCACCCTCCCCAGAACTAACCGGAAACGATTCCCATTCCGGACATGAAACCCGCCTCCAACACCACCGTTCGCGACACTAGGCCTCCAATTCCCGGGCTCATTGGCTCGAGTGCTGCGATGCAGGAGGTCTATCGCCTCACGCGCAAGGTCGCGAAAAGCAATGCCTCAGTGCTCTTGCTCGGCGAAACCGGCACCGGCAAGGAGTTGATCGCGACGGCGACTCACCGGCTCAGTACGCGCGGCGCGGGGCCGTTCATTCGTGTCAACTGCGGAGCACTCCCCGAGAGTTTGTTGGAAAGTGAACTCTTTGGCCACGTACGGGGTTCCTTCACGGGCGCAGTCAATAACCGCACGGGACGGTTCGAGGCGGCCCACACCGGCACCATTTTCCTGGACGAAATCAATTCCACGACCGTACATCTGCAAGTCAAGTTGCTCCGCGTCCTTCAAGAACGGGAATTTGAACGCGTCGGAGATACTCATACGATCCGCGTCGATACCCGCGTGATCGCCGCCAGCAATCGCGACTTGATGGAAGAAGTCGAAGCCAGCCGCTTCCGCGAAGACTTATATTGGCGGCTTAACGTGGTGCCGATCCGAATTCCTCCGTTGCGCGAACGCCGCGAGGACGTGCCGGAATTGGTCGCGCATTTCCTGAATTACTACGCCGAGTCCAACGACCGGTTTGTGGTGCATCTCCAACGTGAAGCACTCGAAGCCCTGCAAGATTATCACTGGCCGGGTAACGTTCGCGAACTGCAAAATTACGTTGAGCGGGCGGTAGTGATGGCCGATGGGGATGAACTTACGACTGATTTGTTGCCGGACGTTGTGATGGGACGCGAACCAGCCAAGGGAAGACAGTTGCGTGGTGCCGACTCCGAGTCACTCGTGTTCGAAGTGGTCCAACAAGGACTGACGAAGGCGGGCGCGAATGAAGACGATCTGTACAACAAGATCGTCAATCGCGTCGAGCGAGAACTCATCGCGCAAGTCATGTTGTCGGTCGGTGGCGTGCAAACCAAAGCTGCTGCCAAACTCGGCATCAATCGCAATACGTTGCACAAGAAGCTCAAGGACCACGGACTGGACAGCGACGCGAATGAGCCCGAATAGTGGCCGAGTCTCTCCGAGACTCGGGCCCCTGCCCCGCAAATTAACTTCCCAACCAGCCATCACCCAAAGCCGACGGGAATTCAGTAAGACGCGAATCCGGTTGGATAGGAATGAGTGACGCTAGGGTGCGCGTCTCTGATGAGAGACGCGACCACGGCCATTACGCTGCTGGTACCGCTGCAACCGTCTTAAGCGGGATCT
>CAZFLF010000045.1:0-14835 GCA_964519825.1 uncultured Pirellulaceae bacterium
GTTGGAACGGTCAAAGATTAAATAAGGTAAGAGGCAGCGGCTGAAAGCCGCTGCCTCTTTTTGTATTCTTGGCCTTGGCGGTCACTGTATGTTTCGCGGGAGACTGCGAATTGTGACCGGGATGACCTGCATCTCGAGCGAAACAAGGTGGCGAATCGTGTCGGACAATCAGCCCCGTCAAGTCAACTTGTCTCGCCCCGTCTTGTGGGCGGTGCTGCTGTTGGCGGTGGGGGCGGTGGTCGCAGTGTTCGTGGTCAGCGGCGTCTGGCAACAGGCTGCCGAGACCTTGCGATCGACGGTGGGTGGCCCGGTCGAGGATTTGCCGCCGTTGCGGCCGACCGTGGAACAAGCGCGCCGAAAACTCGCCGAAGGTGATCTTGTCGCTGTCGGTGCGATGACCCGCGATCTGGTGGCCGATCAACCGCATTCGCCGCAGGTTCTGCTGTTGGCCGGCGAGGTAGCAACGAAGCAGGGGAAAGTGGAAGAGGCACTGCGTTACTACGCCGCCATGCCAGCTGATAACAGTGCCGAGTTCATAACCGGCCTGTGGTCGGCGGGCGGCATCCTGCTTCACCTGGGACGCCTGTCGGAGTGCGAGCCAAAATTTCGGTCGATTCTAGAAATCGAACCAAAAAACGCTGTCGCTCATCGCAACTTGGCATTTCTGCTTTGTGCGACCGGCCGGCGGTTTGAATCATTGCCATATTTGTTTGCTTTGCTCAAGCTCGGTGTAGCAACGATCGAGGATTTGCTGTTTTTGGGCAATCCAGTTCACACGGTCGATCAAAGCGAATTCTTGAACTTCGCGCGCAGTGCAGCGCCACAGGATCCCCTGCCGTCCATTGGATTGGCCAGCGTAGCGCTCTTCCACGGAAAGAAAGAGGAAGCCCGCGAACTACTCAAGGACGCATTGGCCAAGGGGACGGAAATACAAGAAGCTCAAGCACTACTCGGCCGGCTGTATGTGGAAACGAACGATTCCCAGGCTTTGGACGCTTGGAATCGGCAGCTTGGATCGCGGGCGGAAATGCATCCGGAAATCTGGTTTGTACGTGGAGTGTGGGCCGAGGAGCATGGAGAACCGGAAGCCGCGATCCGCTGTTATTGGGAAACGCTCCAACGTCATCCGGATCACGCGCGGGCCAATTATCGCATGGGCCAAATACTCGTCGCCCGGGGCAAGTTGGAGTGGGCGCATACGTTCAGCCAGCGAGCCGAGAAGCAAGAAGAGCTGAATCTCGTTCTCGGCCCAATTTACAATGAAGGCCCAAACGCTGAGCGGATGGTCCGGGCTGGCAAGCTTACGGAGGAATTGGGGCGACTGTGGGAAGCCTGGGCTTGGAACCAAAGCGTCGCAACCACTTTTCCGGAACATCCCACCGCCAGCTTGGAAGCGCAGCGATTGCTGCAGGAACTGCAAAAGAACCCACCACGGACGGTGGCGTTTACAGATCCTGGACTGCGGTCCGAGCTGTCGAAGTATCCGCTTCCATCCTGGACCCCGGCGCGCCAGGATCACAAAGCGCCGCAGGAGTTCGCCTCCGCGGAACAGCCGGTCAAGTTTTCGGAGGTGGCGCACCAGGCGGGGATCGATTTCCAGTACTTCAATGGCGACGAACCAAACGTGCCTGGCACGCCGATCTATCAACAACTGGGGGGAGGAATCGCGGCGAGCGACTTCGACCGTGATGGTTGGCCAGACTTGTTTCTATCCCAGGGCGGCCGCTGGCCGCCGGACGAAAAGCAACGCGAATTCCTGGATAAGGTCTTTCAAAACCGAGAAGGCGATGGGTTTGCAGATATCACGCAACAAGCCGGACTCGGCGACTCACGCTACAGCCAAGGTGCGACCGCCGGCGACTTCGACAACGACGGATTCCCGGATTTATATGTCGCAAACATCGGGGGAAACCGACTCTACCGCAATGAGGGAGACGGCACCTTCACGGAAGTGACATCCGAGTTTAGCAATCGCTCGGATTGGACGACAAGCTGCCTGATCGCCGATATCAATGGCGATACGCTGCCCGATATCTTTGACGTGAACTACCTGGATGGCCGCGCACCTTTCGAATTGGTTTGTCGAGGTGGAAAATCCTGCACGCCGAACCACTTCATGGGACAGCAGGATCAGCTGTATTTGAATCGCGGCGACGGTTCATTTGTCCGCGTCTCAGACGAGGTGGGTTTGGACGCTCCGGATGGGAAGGGGCTAGGTGTTGTCGCCGCGGATTTTGATGGCACTGGCCGGCTGGCATTGTTCGTCGCGAACGATACGACTGCCAATCACTTCTACGTCACCCAGTCCAAGCGTGGGGCCGATCAATTGCAAATGGCCAATCAGGGTCTCCTCTCGGGCCTGGCTTTCGATCGCGATGGACGAGCCCAAGCTTGTATGGGCGTGGCGCTGGACGACGAGGACAATGACGGCCTGCTGGATCTGTACGTCACCAATTTCTACAACGAATCAAACACGCTCTACAAACAAGTCAGTGCCGACCTGTTTGTTGACGCCACGCGCGAGGCCAACCTGCGCGAGTCGAGTATGAAGATGCTCGGATTTGGGACTCAATTCCTCGACGCCGACCTGGACGGAAATCCGGACCTGGTCGTGACCAATGGCCACGTGGACGACTACACGGATACGGGCGCTGCGTACAAGATGCCACCGCAGTTCTATCGCAACCTCGGCAATGGACGATACGAGGAAGCTTCCGCGAGGTCGCTCGGCCCCTTTTTCCAAGGTGCCTACCTAGGACGCAGCCTGGCGCGGCTGGATTTCAATCGCGATGGGCGTCCCGATTTTGCAGTCATACATCTCGATGCTCCGTTCGCTCTGCTTGCCAATGAAACCAGCACTTCAAACCACTTCCTGGTCTTGCACCTAGTTGGCTTGGGATGTGACCGCGATGCGATCGGCGCTCGCGTGACAATCAAAACGAGTTCCGGCGTCCGAACCCGACAGCTTACCGCTGGCGACGGATTCCTGGCCTGCAACCAACGCGCGCTGCACTTGGGATTGGGCGCAGCCGAGCAGATTGAAAAATTGACGGTCCACTGGCCGCATGGAGTACAACAGGATTTCGAACACATTGCAGTGGATCGCGAATTGTTGGCGATTGAAGGCAGGCCGGATCTGGTCGAGTTACCGTGGCATCGTCCGCCTTCACGGCTGGCATCCAATCGCTCTCGTTAGGCAAGACGCCTGGCTAACAAACTGAATCGCTATGACCGATCGAATTATCGCGCCCATTGCCAGCCGTCGCGGCATACGGCCGTTCGCAGTTGCCGCGCTCGAGACCTTGCTATTCATAACCGTTGCAGTGTGGGCGACCTGGCCGCTGGCGACCCAGCTGGCCACGTGCCTGCCGTTAGGTTCCGAACGCGAGCCAACCGTTCCGCTGTTCAATCTTTGGACGCTGTGGTGGAACGTCGATCGGATCGATCACGGTTATGCGGATTATTGGCGTGCGCCGATCTTCTTTCCCGCGCCGGATGCTTTCGCGTATTCCGAGCCGCAATCGTTGTCGGGACAAGCCGCCTGGATCCTGTGGCGTGTGCTTCGCTCCCCCGAATGCGTCTACAACGTACTGCTCCTTGGGCACCTGGCATTGAATGGATCGTCGTTTTATTGGCTGTTGCGTGCCTGGCGGATTGGCTGGCCGACCGCCTTGTCCGCCGGCCTGATGGTCGAATGTCTGCCGATGGTGCATTGGCAATTGGGGGTCGTGCAACTCGTGCCACTTTGGGGAATCATCTGGACGATTCGATTTTTGGAACGATTCACCCGTTTGCCGTCAGCGGCTTCTTGCTTTGGGTTGGGATTCTTCGCCGCTGCGACTTACCTATTGTGCAGCTATTACGGGCTCATGCTGAGCGTCCTGCTGCTGGTCACGTCACCTCTCCTATTCACTCGGTGTATGTTGCGAGTCCGCGCTGGCCTGCTAACCGCGAGCGCGCTGGCGCTGGCCCTGGTATGCATTCTGCCTGTAGCGGGCGTGCAATGGCGAACGACACAGCGACACGACATGGTTCCGCCGCGCGAACTGATCAAGCAGCTATCGGTGGGTCCCCAGCATTATTTCCAAACGCCGTGGCCGCAGTTGCTGGCCCCACCCGGTCTGCCTCGATTGACCCTTGAATCCCCTTGGGCGCTCTCGCCCGGCACCTTAAAGCTGGTCTTCGCGGGTGTGGGTATTTGGTGCGGACTCGCCCAGAAAAAACAACGCCGCATCACTGTCTTCTCGCTCGCGGTCATTGTCGCGGCCGTGCTTCTGGCAATGGGGCCGACTTTAGAGTTAGGCGGGTGGTCTATTTATCATTGGCTGTCCTATTACCCCGGATATGCGCAACTGCGAAACATCTATCGGTTCGCGATCTTTGCGCAACTCATGACAATCGTTCTGGCCGCCGTAGGACTTGACACACTTTGGCGACGACTGAGAACTCTCGTACGGAAACGGTTCGCTCGACGACGGACAGGCAAAGCGATTCTCTGGGTTGGCTGGTCTACAACGGCCGCGTTGCTGCTGGTGGAAGTCACTCCCGCCGCACCCCGTCTCCATTGTCTGGGCGGCGCACCCGCGCCGCGCTGGGTGAGCTGGCTTCGCGATGAGTCGAGCCAGGAGAATGTGCTGGCGATGTTTCCGTTTCCAGCCGATGAAACCCTGCGGGAATATGAGCCGACGACAACTGGGATGTATTGGCAGATCCAACATGCACGGCGAATGATCAATGGCTACTCGGGATTCTTTCCTCCCGAGGTCGTGGAGCGAGAATCGCGGATGCGCGGATTTCCGGATCGGTTAACTTTGGAGGAATTGGCGCAAGTGGGAGTTGATCTGCTGCTTGTCCGGGGACCGCTAAATGCCAAGCTACAACACACCCTGGATTCCCAGTCGTTCGCTTTCTCAGTTGAGCGGTCCTTGTGGGACTCGGATAGCCATGTCGGTATTTACCGCATCCGCCGCCGTTAGCCACGTCGTTCGCATTTTAGCTGCAATGGTTCGCCCGGCGTCAATACGTTTGGGCACACGAAAAACTTAGGAGCCTGGCGACGTCAACCACTGGGGCAGCGGAAGGGTGGAATAGTCAAATCGCTTGCCCGGATCTAAAGCGGGCATGACCTGGGGAGTATCGGTTTTCAAAATCGCCGTAGCGCGATCCCGGGCTTTTTTAGCCCATTCTTGGTTGCGATCGACTAGCAATGCGACTCGACTCCACCCCCAAACCTCCCACATCCGGCCCAATTGCTCGGTTAGCTCGACAGCTTTTTGCAGTTTGGCGAGATCCGAGCGCTGCGTATTCAGTATTCCCAACGTACGCTCCAATTCTTCTAACCGGTCCGCCCGCTGGCTGAACAAATCCGCATCCACCTTGCCGAGCTGTTTTAGCACCAGTGCCATCTGATAGTTGCTCAGTTGGTGGTTAGGGCTGCGTCGCACAGCTTCCCAAAAGCAGCGGGCTGCTCCCTCCGCGGTGCCGTGTTGCATCGTCCACAAGCCGCGGACTACCCAGACTTCAGGATGCTGCTCGGCCGTGGTGGGCAGGTTGTGATTCCACGCCGCCATTTCTACGGCGGAAGTTCCCGGACGCTCAATCAACAAGGTACCGCGCAGAGCATGGGCCTCGACTAGATCAGGGCGTGCGGAGATCACTTGAGCAAGAAGCTGCTCGGCGGCAGCCAATTCGTTTTTGCGGATTGCGATGCTCGCTTCACCCAACTTCAACAATGGGTCACTCGGTGCCGCGTGCCGCATTGCCGCCAGTTCGTCGGTTTGAATCAGTGCCCGCGTGTTTCCGCATAGCAACAGGTCATCGAATTGAAACTGATCGTAACGCATCAATGCCAGACGCAGCGGCCCCGATTCCCAATGCCGGCCGGTCAACGTCAACAGATGGGCGAGTCGCGCCGTCGCAGCGGGCTGCCCAGGATCGATCTCCAGCAGACGACGCAACAGTCGCTCGGCCTCGGTGGCGTTTCCCTGTTCCCAGCGGATGTCGACGGCGGCGTCCAAAGCGATACGTGCATTTTCGTCACGGCCGTCGAGCAATGGCTCGACGTATGCCAGTGCCCGCTCGGTAGCACCCAGCTTCACAGCCGCTTCTCCCGCGATCAACCGTGCATCGTCTTGAAGAGCGCGAGCGGTGATCAGGCGTCGAGCGAGCTGTTCGGCTTCGGAAAAATTACTTCTCTCAACCGCGGTCCGTGCGTCAGCCAACAGTTGATTGTGCAAAATTCGGCGTGCTTGGAGGTGAAACAGACCCGCCCCGAGGATCAACAAGATCGCAACGGTCAGCAAGATCGAGCGTCGATTCCAGTTCATTTTTTTCGTGCCCGTATGTGCAGGCGCCAAAAACTCATTTACCGCGACGGCATGTTTTCGCGCGCCAAGCAGAGGTGTGCCCGGGCCTGAGAAGATTCCCTTGCCTTGACAGCAACAAGCCTAGTGCTCTGTCACAGCTAAAGATTGGGTTCAGTTGAGCATCGTAACCCGACGCGTCAGCGAGGGCAGCCGCAGATTGTGGCTTTCCCCTCGCTGACGCTTCGGGTTTCGATCGCGCTTGAACCCCAAGATTAAGCGTTGACGGAGCACTAGGTTATTATGATTCACGAGGCAGCGAGCGGAAGTACCGATCGATTGATCATCAGAGTGCTCCCGCGCGGCACGAACCGGACTAGATCTGAAGGCGAAGCGACAGTCGACGAGTGGCGCGCATGCTGCTACCCGTCGCGTCATTCCCTGTATTTCCATCCAGTTTCCCGCGTTCGCAGGGAAGCGAGTTGGACCCGCATGTGACCATGGAGCGACCTTCGCGTTCGTCCTGCTTCGCAAGAAATGAAAAAGCCGCACTGAGGGGGCAGATCTCAGTGCGGCCGAGATGCAGGTACCTGACAAAGGTGAGTATTGTTAATGTCCACAACAAAGTCAATCCGATAGAGGGGGCTTAATCGTTACGTCTTCTTCGCTGGAGTCGTAACCGCGCGAACTGGAGGCGCCGTTTGCCCCTGGAGCTTTTTTGCCCGTGCGACCAAAGCATCGTATTTTGCGGCCGCGTCCGGTTGCAGTTGGTTGCGGTTGAGCTGGAGGACTGAGTTCAGGAGTTGGACGACTTGCACCGCCTGGGACTTATCTTTTTTATGCTCTGCCTGGACCATGACACAGAGGGCTGTGTTGTAAATCAGCTGATAGTATTCCGGAGGCTTGGGAGTCATCTTTTGCATCCTCAAGCGGAGAGTTGTCCAATAGGAGATGGCTGCGTCGTAGAGTTTTGCGTCGTAGGGAGACGATTCCGCTTGAGCCTGGAGGAGATTCCCTTTTTCAACCAGCGGCTCCAAGGCACGTCCTCCGGTTGCACTGATCAATTTATCCACCTCCGGAAGAGCCTCTGAGAACTTCTTTTCGTCGCGTAGTAGTCCGATGAGTTTTGCGCGAATTCGAGTTTCCGCGTCGGACGAAACTGTTCCTTTTTCGTCCGTGGCCTTTTTCAAGATGATTTGAAATTGTTCACGCGCTTTTGCCGTCGAGCCGATCTCCGCGGATGTTTCCGCGAGATAAATCAGGTTAGGCACGGTGTGTCGTTGGCGGGACGCGAGTTGGTCGATGACTTTGACAAAAAGTGCTTGGATATTCTGGGCCGCGGTCTTAGCCCGTTCTTTGGTTTGTGGATCAGTACCGCTGGCCGTGGTAATGGCTTGCGCTTGATTGCGTTTGAGTTCCGCGCCGAGCATCCGCGCAAAGTCAACAAGTACTTGGTTGACGACATTACTGTCTTCACCGGACTCGATCAGGATCGCGGCGACCGCGGCCGCTTTGTCGAATTCCTGCTGCGCGACGAAAGCCCGTACGCCGGCCAGGAACATCCGCAACTTGGTTCGATCCAGACCGGCCGTTGACACTTGTTTGTTGGCAGCAATGAGCGGTTCCAAAAACTGAGCCGCTACCGCCGGCTTATCCGCCTCGAGAGCAATTTCTGCCAGCACCAACTCCACGTCGTGAATTGACTGAGGAGGGGTCTCGTCGGAACGAAGGGCTTTCTTCTGGGACTCCAGTGCTTGTACCAGCTGTTGTTCCGCTTTTTCTCGCAACGTCGTCAATTGCTTCGCATCCCGCTGCGCAATCGGCTTGGCCTTCTCGTGCCAATACATTTGCCAATTCACTTGACCCGCCTGCTGCAATGCGTGCGGGTAGCGGACTGATTCAGGTTTGACGGTTTCAAATGCTTTACGGGCAGCATCCCATTCTCCGCGGACCATGCTGGCCTGCCCGAGAGCAATCCGCGCGTCATCCGCTTCGGCCCGATCCGGCCATTTCTGGGTGGTGTAGTCTGCGATGCCGATTAGCCGATCCAACGCCACCTTCTTGGCAGCGGGATCATTTTCGGAGAAGTATTTGGCTTTGGCCGTGTTGATCGCGATGTATGCCGCCGCCGGCGCACTGGGACTGGTCACGCATTCCTTCATGATGGCTTCCGCCGTTTGGGATGCGTCGTCGAGTTTCCCAGCCGTCCACTGAGTGTTCGCCAGGCGCAACCGAGTGGTGACGACATTCTCCGGTTCCAGCTTTTGTTCCTTCTTTGCCAGCTCGATTCCCTGTTTGTAATAGTCAATCGCTTCAACAAGCTGGTTGCTTTCGAGCGCTGCCTGGGCAATTGCCACAGCCTCTTTGTAGGTAGCGATGGCCTCTTTGTTGTCCCCCATCAATCTTCGCAGCACGAGGGCGTCTTGCTGAAACTCACTCGGAACGTCCACCATCTTGGCAAGCATCGACAACGCCTCGCGCTTGAGCTTTCGGGCATCTTCGCCTTTTGCTGACTCGGCTTTTGCCCCGAGTGCCCGTGCCAGCTCAAGAGCAATCCCCTGATAGCCATTGGTCTTTTCGGATCGATCGTGACTCGATAGCCAGTCTCGTGCTTCGCCAATAAATTCATCCAGCGACTTATTCTTGATCAAAATCAGAAGTCGAAAGTATTCCACCTGAGCGAAAAGAGGTCCCATCGGGGAAGTCGCTGCCTGGCGGGTATCCTTATTCGGTGCGTTAGCCAAGACTTCTTCGTAAATGTCGAGTGCAGTGGTCAGGTCACCTAATTCTTCCTCAACCTTGCCGTGCCACATGTGCGCATACAGTCCCGTGGCGGTTAACCCATCATCCTTCGATCGCTCGCGCTGGTAGATGTCATCAAGCAGAGTCCCCGCTTTAACCAGTGAATCCTTACGCCCCTTGTCGTTCGGATCGAGATACGTTTGTGCCTGGTAATAATGCAAGAGCGCGACCTTTCCGCGGCTCTCCAGCCAGTCAAGTTCTGCATCTCGCAGTGCTTCTTCATCTCGTTTGGCGAGCTTTTTGTTGCCGCTTTTTTCCGCTACGAGGCGAGTTAGTCGCTTGCCATACCGATCAACTCCGGACGCAGAATTCGGCAGCGCCACTTCGAATGCACCTCTCGCTTGAACCAGCAGCGGGTCCTTGGCCGCATTATCTTTCTGCAGGCGCGCTTGGCGCAGCAGACTTCTCCCGCGTTGCGTTTCGAGATCCGCCAATGAAATGAACGCCGACGCCGCCATGTCGTGCTCGCCGTGCTCCCGCAGGAATTTGTCAAGAAAGCCCTTGGCGGAGACCAACCGCTGTTCGGCGACGTCGCGGTGTTCTGTTTCGGCCGCTGCAACGACCAGGCACTTGGCTAATTCCAGGTCCAAGACTTCGCGGAGCGGCACCGGAAGGTTCTGTCGATCCCGGATCTGCTCAATGTAGTCCACCGCGGATTCCCCGTACCCGGCCTTTCGAAGAGCATTAAGGAATGGCAGGTACGGTTCTTCTCCAACCAGGCGTCCCGGTATGATTCCGCAAGCAACATAAAGGGCCGCACACAGAACAAGTAGGTGACTTCGTATTCGAATCATAGCCGGGTTACTGTAAGTCGATTTTAGGTTCTGACGGTTTATCTAATTGATAGAGTGGCAAGTAGCGGTAATAGACTTCCAGACTAAGGGTGTTGAGGCTTGTCAACATCAGTCTGCCGCCCCGTTCACTCCAGGCATCTTGGGACGGTTTATCGGGGTCCCAGCTTCCCATTGCGCAGCCTTCCTTGACTTGACTTTCAATCAATCCACGTCGCATGGCACGATTCCATTTGTCCCATTCCGGTCCGGGAATGTTGTGCATGACTTGGGTAGCGTAGTACGTGTAATAGCAATTCCGTCCGGACTTTTCCGACGGCAAACGGGCCATGAGGTATGCCATCCCTTCCTTCATCGCCGGGTCGTCCGATTTCATGCCCAGGTACTGCGAACAAAGCAATCCCACAGCCGTCATTGTCGGCCCGGGGCCAGAGTCTGGACGATAGCCATAGAGGCCGCGTTGATTACCTTTGCTAACCAATTTCAACCAAACTTTGCCCCCTTCGAAAGCACCGCCCGAGATATCCAAACCCGACATGCTGCCGCTCTTGAGTGCCATCAATTGCCAGCCGAAGACGGAGGTGTCACCCCCTCGCTGCTTGTGTTGATACCACCAGCCGCCGGTTTCTGGATCCTGACCACTTACAATAAAACCGAGGGCGGCGCTGGCACATCGGCCGACGACGGGATCCTTGGTTAATCCGTAGGCTTCGCACAGGGCGATCGATGCCAAGCCATGCGAGTACATGACTTGCCCGGCGCCCGCGCTCAAATTGCCGTCTGGTTTCTGATTGCGAATCAGCCAATGCAAGCCGGCGAAGATTGGTTTCTGGTAGGGCCCCTTAGACTTGTGGGTTTGGCCCGCGGCAAAAAACGGCAGGAGTCCCATCGCCGTTGCGGCCGAGTTGGATTTTTCAAGCCCGACTCCCGTGCAGGTCGGGTCTTTACATGTGTGCTTGTAATCCAGGCTCCAGCTGCCGTCCGCATTTTGATGGTTTGCGATCCAATTCAAGGCGGCTGCGACTGCCCGTTCTGTATTTCGCGTGCCGCCGAAGGTTCCGACCATCGCTTGTCTCGAGCTGTCACCCCGTCCCTCGAAGCCATGTCCCGAGCCGCCGCTTCCAGCGTTGCGACCTGTACCGACTCCGACGCCGACACCACCTCCTCCTTTTAGCACCGGACCCGGCCCGACGCCCGAGACATCGAACCCACCAAGCCCGCCCAGAGCGGGCACCGACCCGTCGGCGACAATACCGCCCCCCTCCTCGACAAAGCCTGCCGGCTGGTCGCTGCTGGATTCGGACGCCTCAATCTGCGGAGCCTCAGTCAGCGTGAGTGATTCGGTGTCCAGAACCGACGGCTCGATGGAAGTTTCGGCGACCTCAAATCGTGTCAAGTCAGGTTCCGGCAGCTCTGTTTCTATGTTCGCTTCGAACGACGGCGCGACATTCTTAACTCGCTCCATCAGGATGTCACCCATAAACATAAAACCTAACAAGACGGTCAGGTTTACGGTGAGGCTGATCGTGAAGCTAAATATCCCCGCAAAGGCGTCCTCCGTCAGCCAATTGACGAAGTCCGACGACAATTGCTTGGGATTGGAGAGTGCTTGAAGGTACTTCATGTCAGTTATCCAGTGTTGTCGGCTTTATCAGTTCGAAAAATACCACCAGGCTGTGCACTTGTCTCCGAATTCGCTGTATCGGAATCGGCCGTTGTCTCGAGCCACTTTGCAACCGAAGCGCGGGCCGCTCGTTTATCAAGTTGCTCCGGCCGCGAGTTGGGAAACGCATAAGCCCGAGTCCAGCGAAATAATAGGACCAGCAAGACCAAACCGCCTGCTCCCATCACGGCCCAAGCCCAGGGGCTCTCGTCCGAACTCAATGGTGGCGCTGGATGCCGCTCGACCCGACCAATCAACAACGGGGCGACTCGCAGCTTATCTTGCTGATCACGATAACTTAACAACTTCAAAAAATAACCGCAAAAGGTCACTTCGTCTTGAACGCTCGGTCCGATAGGCATTTCCGGTGGAGGTTGTGTGAACACGATGCAGTAGAAATTTGGTGATTCATCCGACCATCCCCAAGCCTCATAGACGTTCTTTGCACCTCCGGCCTGTTCTTCGGGACCGATCTTCCATGACAGCGATCGCCGCAAGTGGAGGCGCAGCCGCACGATCTTCCCGCGCAATTCGTCCGGAATCTCGATGAAATGGGCTAATGAGACATCACGGCGAGCGCGTTGGCGAAGCGTTTCCAACGACTGAGCGCGGGTCCACCGCCATAATCGCCAGTAAGCCGGCATTTCCTCGACACTCAGACTTGTTTTGTCGGAAATGGCGCCAAACAGCTCGCGTATCGCATCGATCTCATCCGGGTCTAAATCGGTTGGCCCGTCGAAAAGTACCTTGGGATCGCTGTCCGCACTATTTGCGACGGCCGCGGCAGTCGCGGAGTCCGGCTCCAAATTGGCGTCATTCGCGAACCAGCGCCAAACGCTGGCATCGCGCGCCCGTTGAATCATCGTGTAGAGCACCACAAGCATCATGAGCATCGACACGAGGCGCAGCCACTCGCCGCGGTGGAATAGCCGGCCATTGGGTGCGTTCTCAAATCGTCGCATGGCAATCTCCGCGCGAATCTCGGCAGCCGTCCTTCCGCAAACTCGCGGCGAAAACGGAATTGCGCATCCCAGTCCCTTCAGGTTGTGGTTTTCAGTTCAGTGAAACTCAGCTTGGACAGCTTTTGGCCATTCGGCAGTTTCTGCTCGGTGCAGATGTCGACAACCCGCATGAGCTCATCGTATCGCAGATCCGAGCCAACCTGCACAATGACTTGTTCAAATGCACTGTCTGGGCCAAAGGCCGCACGCAATCGCGAACGGAGACCTTCCAGACCGCTTACAGACGCGCCATCCACTGCCATCGAGTGAATGCTCCCCTGCGGGGTTCCGATTACGGTGATCGTCAGTGTGTTCAAACCTTGCAGGGGGTTTTTGTTCTCGACTTCCGAACCGGCCTTCTGCCCGCGCACGTTGGAGACCGCTTCGGGAGGAGGCAGGCGCAGTGAGACTTGCCCTTCCACGGCCGACGGCTTGAAGGTGAGAATAAAAAAAGTCAGCAGTTGGAATGCCATGTCGAGCATTGCGGCCAAGTTCAATTCCACGTCCCCCTGGCGATTCTTACGTTTATGCCGACGTCGTTTCATTGATGAAGCTCCTACGCATCCTCTTTGCGATCCAGGGCTTTCAGCGCAAACTTGCGAAAGCCGTGGTCTTGGCAGGCCTTGATGACCCGGTTCAGCAAGCTGAAACGAGTTCCAACATCTGCGCGAATGACAACCGTGGTCGGTAAATCGTCACCCGGCTCGAGCTTCGGGTTGGTGAGCTTGGCTCGTAGCAAACTAGTCTGAGCTTCGCCAGCCAGATAACTCTCGATGTCCGTGCGGACCGCGCCATAAACCGTGAATTGACCTTGTTTGTTGATGTTGAGAATCAGGAGGTCTTCCTGACCTTTGGTGTCGACGGGTCGTGCGGAGCCGACGATTGGTAGCTTCATATTCAAATCGAGCGACGCGCTTTTGAAGTTGATCACCAGCATGAAGAAGGTGACCAATTGAAACACCATGTCCAACATTGGAGTCAGATTCGGTTCCGCCGATGCCGAGTGAGATAACGATGCTGACATATCAGGCCTTTTTACCGCTGGCTACAGGTTGCGCGCCGCCGGCGGCCTTCTGGCGTGCGGCATGCGCGAAGCTCCGCAGTACTTCGTCGGCCTTCAGCATCGTTTCTAAAGACAACGTGGAAACCCGACTGCGAAATACGGCAAAGAAATAAATCGCTGGGACGGACAGCGCCACGCCTTCGAACGTCAAGATAAGTGCCTCAGAAATTCCTCCAGCGACTTCACTGGCCTTAAGCTGCGTATCCGACAGAGCGATAACACTGAAACTCGCGATCATCCCTTTCAACGTCCCCAGCAGTCCGATCATTGGCCCTAACGTGCCCAAGACCGCCAGCATCCCGATTTTCTTCTCCATCTGCGCGGTCAAGGACTCCCCGGTCCGTTCCATTACATCACGCGCCTCGTCCATCCCGTTCGGCAGTTCCACGATCCCAGTCGACAGCACCGTGCCAAAATAGGAAGGGTCCGAGACTGCTAAATCGTAAGTGCCTTGAAAATCGCGTTGTTCAACTTTCTCTTCGCATGCCTGTACCAACGGAGGCGGCATCATTTCGTCCTTGCGAAACTCCAAGAACAGGCGCACCACCAGAGCTACGAAATAGATCGATAGAAGGAAAATAAAGGCACCAATGACCCCCGAAGACTCGACGACCCACCAGACAAACGATTTACGTTGGGGAGCTTCCGCTATGGCTTCCGCTGCGGGCGCTGCCGCTGGGACGGCCTCGGGAGCCGCCGGCGCTGCGGGTGCCGGTGCTGGTTCCTGGGCGAAAATGCGACTTGCTCCACCCGAATCGTAAGTCGTCACGGCCAATACCGTTAACAAGAAAACAGTCATTCTGTGGCGTGCTGGGCAAGTTCCAATACTGCTTGTCATTGATTTTCCTCGAGTCCAATGTGTACTGACCTTCATCTCCACAATGTATCACGGCCGCAGGGCGGCCGACAAATTTGGAACCTCAGTTAGCCCTGGTCCGCTCCCGTTCGTCGCCAAAAGCCGCGCCAGATGGCATCCGACTCGCCAATGAACTTCGTGCGTAGCGTGTGTTGCCCGGCTGGCGGATTAGGGGCTGGAGGATGAATGGTGGGGCCAAGCTCGGCCTGTGGATCACTACCACTGGCGGAGGTCACGATAGATGAGAGTTTTAACCACAGGTTTCAATATAAATATCGCCGTGACCAGAAATCAAGTCATGCGAGAGGTCAGAGGTCAGAGGTCAGAGGTCAGAGGTCAGAGGTCAGAGGTCAGAGG
>CAZFLF010000046.1:0-14732 GCA_964519825.1 uncultured Pirellulaceae bacterium
TGAAGCCTTTTCGCCCTCGATTCTCGGTCCGCACGCTCGCCATCTTCGTGACGTTGGTCTGCGCGTACTTCGGGGCGTGGGAGGCGACGAAGAGGAATGGTTGTCAGCAATTTAACGACATTGGAATGGGTTCGTCCCCGATGCCTTTCGTAGTCGGAGTGATGGAACTTGGTCCGCCGGAGCACTACTGGCGCGATCCGTCCGGAAATTATGTCCAATACCCGACTGGTCGTCGACTCTATTACCTTTGGCTGTTCGGCCCCAAAGATTAAGCTCCCGTTCAGCGTGCCGCAATCTGGCCTGGCCCTACCGACACAACTTTAGGACACCGACCACTTCTCTCCATCCTTCCGAAACCGGCTCGGCTCTTTCCTCATCGCCACGCCAACCGCATCGCGTCGCGTCTTCTTGGTCATTTCGGTCTCGCATCCCGCTTCCATCATCCAGGACATCGGCCACGACCTCGACCAGCGGCTGACCTGCCTGTCCGTTTCGGTCTTTCGGCTGCGGTTCATTGGAATCTCCACTGCTGTTTGCTGTAGGTGTACGCCTTGGGGATCCTGTCTCCATGGCCGCGGAGGTCGCCATCGCCGGTCTGGGCGCCGTTTTTGAAGGCGAACCACGTCTTGAGCGTCCCGTTCGACTCCGAAGGTTCTGAAACGATCACTTTAAATGCGCCGTCGAGGGCGACTTTGCCGACGTAGGTCTTCGTCCAATACTCGCCTGGTCGAGCGTCGGATTCATCGGCAACCAGTGCATAGACGGCGTGCTCTGGGGGGCGCACACGGCCACTGACGACGATCGTGTTGTTCCGGCGGTTGGCGGCGTATGTCATGTCCTGCACTTCGACCTTCGGCAGTTGCTCGCGGTCATCGGGCGCGCCTCGGAATGCCGGGTGTGTCGAGAGGAGCGCCGCTTCAGCCTCGCTGAGGTACACGCGCTCTTCGGCGGTCGGAATCACCCGCCGATAGTTGTAGTGCGTCGGACCCATCAGCGTATTGCCGGCGTGGTCACGCTTCAGCGGCCCGATGTGCGGAAGCCGAAATCCGTGCCCCAGCTCGTGAAGCATGCCTTTGAGCGTCAGCTTCTCCAGAAAGTCGCAACCCAGCGGCAACGCCGGATCGATGCGGCCCGGAGTGGTGTCGAAATTGCACACCGACCAGCCGCCGATCTCCGGGCCGAAGCCCCCAAGGTACGCCGCAAACTTCGCCGGCGGGTCGCCGGCGTAAACCATAATCCACCAAACCTGCCGCCCGCCGTCGAGCTTGTTCTGCCGCCTCTTGGCGTCCATCACCTCGGCGCGCACCGTGACCGGCTTGTATTGCGCCGTCTTTTCCTTCCCTCGCATCAAGGTCACCTCGACGTGACCGTCTGCCGATCGACGAAACGGCATGACGATCGTCTCCTTGCCCCATCGCTTCAATTCGCGCCGAAAGAACGATTCGGCGTAATCCACAATTTGATCCATGCGCTGCTGATAGCCCCGCGGAGGCGTGACATCCGAGGGGACGAACAGAATCACATGCACCTGGCACGGTGCCGCGTCATCGCCCAGCGCATCGATGGATGCAATGAAGAGGAACATGCAAGCGACGGTCAGCGTTTGTCTCATGAGAAAGTCCTTGAAAAATGAACGACTGACGCAGTCGAAGCTCAGTTCAACTGGATGTCAATCAAGCGTTCCCGCCCCATTGGCGAGGACACTACAATGCGGGCATGTAACGCGGCGAAGAAAAGGCGATTCGGTTGGTCAAGAAGCGATTGTTCAAGATCGTCGCGTTTCTGGGATTCTCGATCCTCATTGGTCTGTCCGCGTTCCGAAAAGACTCACTCAGGGAGCCCCAGCCAATCGGGCGGGCAAGTCTATTTAATCGCTCGCGACAATTCCTTGAGCGACCACGCATGAATGGTCAATCCGGCCTTCATCGCTGGCGTCATCTTGCGAAGCGATTCATGCCGCCGGCAGAAGTTGTACCACGCCACGAAAAGTGCCGTCATCGCCCCGTGATGCCGAGCGCTCATACCGTGAGCGTTGGTTAGACTCGTGAACCGGCGAACGTGCCTTCGCACTGACAAGTTGAATAGCTTGCGGCGTGATGCTGCCCCTTGCGTCCTACGAAGTAGCCGGGATGGGACTCGAACCCACATGACCCTAACGGGTCACAGGATTTTAAATCCTGTGCGTCTGCCATTCCGCCACCCGGCCGGTTTCCCGAATCCTGAATCGCCGCGTCAGGTCGGTCAACGTCCTGGCGTTCAGCGACGACAGAACTGGTGAACCGTGTGACTTGGGACCGGTGTTATACCGATCATCGATACATGTCACCAGCACAGCGGTGATACGATTTAAGATAATGTCTAGGGAAAATAGAAAAGGAGGTGGCCGATCACAAATTGGCACGCGCCCGATTGTTGCTTGGGTCTGATGTTCTTGCCCGCAAATCTTCCTGCCTATTTGCAACCAGGAGTGATGGGCAGGAAGATTGGCGGGCAGGAAAATAAACGCAAACAACCCCATTGCGACTGGCGGGCGGTGGATTCGTTACGAAACCGTCGACGCCGAGGATGTCACGGGCGGCGCGGCATGGTTGCTCTGACCAACCCAGGCGGGATAGCCGCGATCTAAACCTTGCCGAACCGGTTCGTCTCCCATCACGCCAGGAATGATCGTCTTGGGGTCGTACACTCCGTCCGGGATCTGGTTGAGATTGAGCAGCAAGTCGTCTTCCGTCAGATAGAACAAGCGACGTGTGAAGTTTTTGGTGTTGGCATCGCGCGGGGCGTCGGCCGTAAGCTTGGCATAGCCAACCACCATCCCCACATCCCGCACGTATAACGAACCGCGGCGACTCTGCGCGTTTCGCACCCAGGCAATTCGCACGAAATCTAGGTCCGAAATCGGCTGGAGCCAGTAAATGCTCTTTTCAAAAGCCAGAGGGCGTTTCGGCGACCAATGACCAAGCATATTGTCGTTCAAGATGCGCACGATTTCCAAACTGCCGTCCGGATGATTAACCTCGCGAGTTTCATACAGCGACTGCAATTCGTCGGCGGTTGGTTGGTCGGTCATGGGAGGGCGTCCTAAACAAGACAGGTGTGCGGTTTACGGGTTGCAGTTCATGTCATCTTTCAAGGCTAATGACGATCCTGGCGTAGAGAAGGTTCCCCGATAAAGTACCCCCCTGGTCGAAAAAAACGCCTGGTTGGTCTTGTCTGATACCTTGCGGACGATTCGTAAGGTCATTCAGGGATTTAATTTAGGACAAATAAAGTTGGCATGAATCTCTGGGCAGCACTTGTTGTTGCAACGTCTTTGGATTGTCGGACGATGAACGCGCGCCGTTCGCACCGAAGGTTTATCAGTCAGAAGCGGCCTTAAACGGACACAAGTCGAATGGGTACACCATTTCGATGACATCAGTCGGTAGTTCGAACTTCCGGTGAGTTTACCCTGATCCAAATTGTTTTTACGCCAACGGCGTTACACATAGCGGCGGCGTGTTTGTTCGCCACAACGGGTCAAACAATCGAGCCTGATTGCCGTGTGTAACTCTTTCAGAGTAAAGACGCTCATCGGACTCTTCACCCAGGGTGCGCTCGCTTTGCTCGCGACCCTGGGCTGTTATGTGTAACGCCTTCGGCGTAAAAGCGGTCATTGCAAGAGGTCCCCGGTCCGCGCTCGGATGGTTTGTCGCTCGCCGGCCACACCATCCTGTTACGAATCGATCGCACAACTTGGTTCCACAGGTCGTTGCCACGATCTCGCAGTCTGCCAAACCTAAATTGACACGTACGATGGCCTTCCAAGGCCGTCGAGTTCATGCTCGGCCTCGAAAGGTCAACCTGCCAATTCCACCCTGGCGGACCACTAGGAGTGCGACGATAATCCCGCCTTCCGTTTTTTGCCGCGATGCCACGATGTGGCGATCGCCGACGCCCGCCCAAGGAAAACTCTCGCATGAACGAATCAGCTCCGTCACGCCTCACAACGGTTCAATGGCTTGTCTGTGTCATCGCGGCAATTGGATTCGCATTCGATATCTATGAATTGCTGATGTTGCCGTTGATTGTGAAAGAGGCGGTCAAGGAATTGAGTACGAACATGGTGGGGGGACCATTTCTGCCCGGGAGCCCGGGTTATGTGCAATGGGCCCGAACGCTATTTTTTGTTCCGGCTCTTGCGGGTGGAGTCTTTGGACTACTTGGGGGGTACCTCACCGACCTCCTGGGGCGCCGCCGGGTGCTGACCTTCAGCATCCTGTTGTATGCGTTTTCCGCCTGTGCAGCCGGGTTTGCTCAAACGTTGCCGCAGCTGCTGCTTTGCCGTTGTTTGGTTTTCATCGGCGTGTGCGTCGAATTTGTTGCAGCGGTTGCTTGGTTGGCCGAATTGTTCCCAGAACCCATTCGACGCGAGAAGGTGCTTGGACTGACCCAGGCGTTTTCCTCGTTTGGCGGGTTCCTAGTGGCGATTGCGAACAACGCCGCGGGGGAGTGGGCACACTTATTACCAGCGATTCACGACGGCCACGCCGCATGGCGTTACACACTCATCTCCGGCGTGATCCCGGCGATTCCGTTGATTCTGATTCGACCATTTCTGCCTGAGTCACCGGCCTGGCAAAAGAAACGGGAATCGGGGCAGCTCAAGCGTCCGAGCATCCTGGCCTTGTTCAAGCCCGAGTTAGCACGGACGACCATTCTGACGACGCTGGTGTTTGCGGCGAGCTACGGCATCGCCTTCGGAGCGATCCAACAGCTTCCGCAGATTCTCGGCGCTCCAAAAGGTGGTCATAAAGAGGTCCTGGCCATTGGCGCGGCGGCTCGCAACCGGGCCATCGAAGAGGCGAAGGAACAGGGCAAGCCCGAGCCGCCAGTTGGCAAGTTGAATCAGATCGCCGGCAATGCCATGGATGGTGCGGTCGCCAAAGTCACCATGTCGCAAGAGATCGGCGGACTATTTGGGCGCTTCGCGCTGGCCGCATTGGCGTTGTACGTCGCCAGCCGCCGAAACCTGTTGCGCATCTTCCAGATCCCGGCGCTGGTGTTTGTGCCCTTGCTGTTCTGGTGGATTTCGCACAACCTGCAGAGCGATTCGCTCACCATGATTAAGACGGGGATATTCGTGGCGGGATTCGTAACGGTCGCCCAGTTCAGCTTTTGGGGGAACTACATCCCGCTGGTGTTCCCTGTGCATTTGCGCGGAACGGGGGAGAGTTTTGCAGCCAATATCGGTGGTCGAGTGATCGGTACCGCGGCCGCGTGGATTACGCTCACACTCTCTGCGTCCACTCCCCCCAATCCGGCGAAGATGGCAGTGATGGGTGCGATAGTCGCCGGAGGTTATTGTCTCGTTGGGGCGATCCTGACCCACTGGCTGCCGGAACCCCAAGCGGGGGCGATTGAAGAGTAGACAGACGCAACTAGTTCAACATTCGATCCAAAAAAGCCGAGACCCTTCGCGATTCACTATCGAAATCCTTATTCGCCCTTCGATAACGAGGACCGAGATGTTACCTGTCGATCCGCCCTCATCGTCCGAGTCTCCCGAGCAGAACTTACTCCCACAGGGTCAACCGTATCGTTGGTACAAAGAGCTGACCCGATATCACTGGTTTGTTTTGATCGTGGCGGCGTTGGGCTGGCTGTTCGACACCATGGACCAGCAGCTATTTAACTTAGCGCGCGTGCCTGCAATGCGCGAGCTGTTGCCTCACGCACCTGGTCAGCCGCCGGCCAAAGAGTTGCTGGATTTCTATGGGCCGCTGGCAACTTCGATTTTCTTGATCGGATGGGCCACCGGTGGATTGTTTTTCGGCGTGTTGGGAGATCGGATCGGGCGTGCCAAAGTCATGCTCTGGACCATTCTCGTGTACTCGTTATGCACCGGCTTAAGTGCCTTGTCGGTTGGATTCTGGGACTTTGCCTTTTATCGATTTCTGACCGGCTTGGGAGTGGGCGGAGAATTCGCCGTGGGCGTTTCTCTGGTCGCGGAAGTCATGCCTACCCGCGCTCGGCCATTTGCTCTCGGCTTTTTGCAAGCTCTTTCCGCAGTCGGGAATATCACTGCTGCGTTCCTTAACATGGGCTTGGGAACACTCGAGAGTTCCGGAGCCTTTCAGAATTGGGAAGTTGGTGACACACCGATCAAATCATGGCGTTTGATGTTTGTCATCGGTACGGTTCCAGCTCTGCTCGCCATCTTGATCCGCAGAAAACTCAAGGAACCCGAGAAGTGGCAAAGAGAGGCGCATCAAGATGTCACTAAAAAGCATCTCGGCTCCTATGCCGAATTGTTTGGAGATCCAAGATGGCGTCGACGCGCGTTGGTTGGGATGCTCTTGGCGTTTGCCGGAGTCGTTGGATTGTGGGGCATCGGCTTTTTCAGCTTTGACCTTTTGGCATCGGTGCTTCGCAAACGATTCGAAGCAGAGGGAATGACTGAAATTCAGATTACAGGAAATATTGCCTGGTGGGTGAGCGTAACGTCGATCATGCAGAATCTGGGGGGCTTCTTCGGAATCTACGCCTACAGCCAACTAGCACACTATACCGGGCGCAAGCCGGCGTTCGCCGTCTCGTTTATCGCCGCCATGCTGAGTACGGCATTGGTTTACTGGAATCTAAAAGAGTTTAGCCAGATTTTCTGGATGATTCCCTTGATGGGTTTTTGCCAGTTGTCACTCTTCGGCGGTTACGCGATCTACTTTCCAGAATTATTCCCGACACGACTGCGAAGCACCGGGGTCTCCTTTTGTTATAACGTGGGACGATTCGTCGCTGCCGTTGGACCATTCACGTTGGGCTACCTGACGAGCAAGGTATTCACCGTCGCCAACGGCTACCCAGAAGGCATGCGTAATGCCGGTGTTGCGATGTGCGGCATATTCCTGTTGGGTCTTCTGGTCCTGCCATTCGCGCCTGAAACACGCGGACAACCATTGCCAGAGTGAGACGTAGATTGCAGATCTTTCCGTGAACGCTTCTCCCGCCGCAAACGTCCAGCTTCCAACCGACGCCAAGGTGTCGAACCGGACCTTACTACGGCGCATGCTCGGTTTAGGTCTGCGATATCGCTGGCGCTGCGCAGCCGTGGTTGCCTTGCATGTCTTGCTGGTCACCCTGAACGTTAGCGGGCTGGGATTGACGGGAGTCGGGATCGATTTCCTCCGTCATGAAGTTTCGCCCGACAGCGTTCCACCCCGGTGGCCGTTTGGACTTTCACCGCCAAGTAACTGGCGGCCGATGACCGTCATCTTCGTGATCGCGGCAGTCGTCTTCGGCATCGCGGTGTTCCAAGCCGCGGTGCGATATGGAGCCGCTGTGTTTTCGGCGGAGCTGTCGCAGCGGATCCTGACGCGCCTGCGGGCGGAAGTCTATGACAAGCTGCAGCGCCTCAGTTTCCACTTCTTCGACGCCAATGAAAGCAGTTCGCTCATCAATCGCGCAGCAGGCGACGTGAACGGCGTGCGGACATTTGTCGATGGGGTGATTATCCGAGTGTTGACCGTCACGCTGACGTTGGCGGTCTACCTGCTTTACATGCTGAACGTGCATGTGGGAATGACCTTGGCCTGCCTTGCCACGTCGCCACTGCTGTGGGTTGGTGCAGTCCTCTTTTCGC
Source organism: uncultured Pirellulaceae bacterium (assembly GCA_964519825.1). Lineage (GTDB taxonomy): Bacteria > Planctomycetota > Planctomycetia > Pirellulales > Pirellulaceae > CAZFLF01. The sequence continues at coordinate 7,622 of CAZFLF010000046.1, forward strand.
GAGTCGTGCAGCCGGCGTATCGGCAATCGAGTGAGCTGGTGGATCAGGCGATAACGACGCTGGTCGAGAACGTTCAAGGTGCTCAGGTGGTGAAGGGCTTTGGTCGCGAGCAGGACGAGATCACGCGGTTTCGCAACGCTAATCGCAGCATTCGGGAGCAACGCGAGGGAATTTTTTGGCGCGTCAGCACATTCCAGCCGACGATGGGGGGACTCACCCAAGTGAACATGTTGGTCCTGATCGTGTACGGCGGGTCGCTTGTCATACGCGGGCAGATTCCGCTCGGTGCGGGACTGTTCGTCATGGCGAACCTGCTGCACGAATTCGCCAATCAGGTCGGCAACATCATTAACATCGCCAACACCATTCAAGCCAGCTTGATCGCGGCCCAACGCGTGTTCGAAGTCCTCGACGCTCCGGTGCAAATCTCCAGTCCGCCGCAGGCGGAACGGTTGCCGCGCGCCGGCGGAGCGGTCAGTTTCCAGCAAGTGAACTTCGCGTATAAAACACGACAGCCGGTCCTGATCGACATCAGCTTTGACGTTCCCCCCGGTGAATGTTTGGGGATCTGTGGCGAGACTGGCTCCGGAAAAAGCACGCTACTGTCGTTGATTGCCCGATTCTACGACGCCGAGTCGGGCCAGGTGCAGGTGGACGGGCGCGACGTGCGACGACTCGATTTGGACGATCTGCGACGTAACATCGGCATCGTGTTTCAAGAGAGCTTTCTCTTCAGCAATACGATCGCGGCCAACATCGCCTTTGGTCACCCGGAAGCCACCCCCGCTCAAATCGAACGGGCAGCGCGGATCGCCGCGGCCCATGAGTTCGTGGCGGAAATGCCAGACGGATACGACACGGTCGTGGGGGAACACGGTAACAATCTCTCAGGTGGACAACGCCAGCGTCTGGCGATCGCCAGAGCCTTGCTGCTGAATCCACCTATCCTCCTCCTGGACGACGCCATGGCGGCAGTTGATCCGGAAACGGAACATGAAATTCAGACCGCCCTCGACAATGCCATGCACGGTCGGACAACCTTCCTGGTCGCGAATCGACTGAGCGCGTTGCGCCGGGCGGATCGCATTCTTGTTTTGCATCACGGTCAGATCGCGCAGCTGGGGACTCACGACGAACTGATGCGACAAGAGGGTCCCTATCGCCGGCTCGCGGAGCTGCAATTCGCGCAATAATTGCTGAGATAGAGTGTACCGAGTACGGTGTACGGAGTAAGGGAGTACGGAGATTGATCGACATGGGAGATCGGATGACGGAAGCCGAGTCTGTGCGCGGCAAAGAATCGCTACTGGCCAAATATGCCAAATGGCAACCTTGGGCAGTTTCTATCGCGATTGTCATTGCCGCATTGATCCTGGTACGGCTTGAAGGGCGAGCATGGTGGTGTGCCTGTAACGTCCCCTCTCTCTGGTCGGGGGACGTGTGGGGATCACACAACTCGCAGCATCTGCTGGACCCCTACAGTTTCACCCACGTGTTCCACGGTTTTTTGATATGCGGGTTGCTGATCTGGACGATCCCGCGCATGGCCTACGCCTGGCGATTCTGTCTGGCGGTCCTGTTGGAGTGTGCGTGGGAAGTATTGGAAAATTCCGCGATGGTGATCGAGCGTTATCGCGCGGCGACGGCCGCCCAAGGCTATTCGGGAGACTCGGTCGCGAACGTATTCGGCGACGTTGCCACGTGCGCGGCGGGGTTCTGGTTGGCAAGTCGTCTCGGTGTTTGGCGCACAGTCTTACTGGCCATTGTGCTAGAGATTGTGTTGTTGATCTGGATCCGGGACAACTTGTCGCTAAACATCCTGATGCTGATCTGGCCGATCGAAGCCATCAAAACGTGGCAGACTGGTTGATACCTCCGGGTCATTCAGCGTCGTCATCGGCCTTCTCGATCGACTCGAAGAATTCCTCGTAGATCTTCTCTCACAGCTGCGGCAATTTTTCGGAGAGCCCATCGATTTGTTGGGCAACTCGGGCAGTACATGTCCGGACAGGCACTAGTTAACTAAGATGTCATTCAATCAGTACAGATCGACGAGCGCCAATCCTAAGTCCAGTCTGGATCCGAGCCTATTTGGCGAACGAAAACGAATGCAACACAAGGACCGCTGGCTTTTTGATGGGGTCGTGTCGAATGAGAAAGGTCCGGAGCGATGACAGCGATACTTGGTATATCCGCCTACTATCATGACTCGGCCGCGGCGCTGATTGTTGACGGTGAGGTAATTGCGGCCGCTCAGGAGGAACGATTCACGCGCCAGAAGCACGACCCAGCTTTTCCAAGCCGCGCGGTGGACTATTGCCTACGCGAAGCCGGCCTGACCCCCGACGAATTGGACTATGTGGGCTTTTACGACAAGCCGGTCACGAAGTTCGAGCGGTTGCTGGAAACGTACTTGGCGTTCATTCCCAGCGGCTATCGGTCTTTTCGCCAGTCGACGCCATTATGGTTGAAAAAGAAGCTGCACATCCCGCGGGAAATCAGGCACAGCCTTGGTAGGAAGTATACGGGTCCTCTCGTCTTTACCGATCATCACGAATCGCATGCCGCGAGCGCATTCTTTCCTTCCCCCTTCGAAGAGGCCGCTGTCCTGACCTTGGATGGAGTCGGGGAATGGTCCACTACGTGTCTGGGTGTGGGCCGCGGTAACAAGCTCGAACTGACCGACGAGATTCGATTTCCGCACTCTCTGGGTTTGTTGTACTCGGCGTTCACTTACTACACCGGTTTCCGGGTCAACAGCGGCGAGTACAAACTGATGGGTCTTGCGCCGTACGGCCAGCCTGTGTACCGAGATCACATTCTCCAGCACTTGGTGGACCTGAAGGAAGACGGCTCTTTCCGCATGGACATGAGCTACTTCAATTACTGTCAGGGTCTGACGATGACCTCGAAGAAATTCGAGCGGCTTTTTGGCGGGCCGCCTCGAAGCCCTGAGACCCTTATCACACAACGAGAGATGGATTTGGCAGCCTCGGTGCAATCCGTCACGGAAGAGGTCATGATGCGCATGGCGGCGCATGTTCACAAGAAAACGGGTCTGAACAACCTGGTTCTCGCGGGTGGCGTGGCATTGAATTGCGTCGCGAACGGTCAGATTTTGCGGGAGGGTCCCTTCGAGAACCTGTGGATCCAGCCCGCGGCGGGTGACGCCGGTGGCGCGCTCGGATCCGCCCTGTTCATATGGCATCAGCTTCTCGACCGTCCACGGATTCTTGACGGCCGGGATCGCCAGAAGGGTTCTTTTCTCGGTCCCCAGTTTTCTGATCATGAGATCCGCGCAACGCTATCCCGCCAGGGAGCCGTCTATGCGTATGCTCACTCGGACGAAGAGCTATGCGAGCAAGTCGCCGACTTTCTCCTGCAGGAGAAGGTGGTCGCCTGGTTTCAAGGCCGCATGGAGTTTGGTCCCCGCGCACTAGGTGCCCGCAGCATCCTGGGGGACGCGCGCAGCGAGACCATGCAGTCGGTCATGAATCTGAAAATCAAGTTCCGTGAGTCCTTCCGACCCTTCGCACCCATCGTGTTGCGAGAGCACGTCGACCGCTTTTTCGAAATGCGCCCGGAAGAAGATAGCCCCTATATGCTGCTTGTGGCACCGGTCAGACCTGAAATCCGCACTCCGCCCGGCCCAGGGTACGAGCAATCATTTGGTATCGAAAAGCTACACTATCGTCGCTCCAGCATTCCGGCAGTCACGCACGTCGATTACTCCGCGCGGATCCAGACTGTAGATCGCGAGCGAAATCCATTGCTCCACCTCCTGATGACAAAGTTTCATGACAAGACCGGATGCCCCGTCCTGATCAACACCAGCTTTAACGTGCGAAGCGAACCGATCGTGTGCACCCCCGAAGACGCGTACCGCTGTTTCATGATGACCGAAATGGATGTCCTGGTGCTGGGACGACAAATTGTCCTCAAGGAGCACCAGCAACAGAAAATATCTCAAGCGGCCCGCGAACAGCATCTTGCCCAGTTCCAGCTAGACTGAATGGAGATCCAATGCCGCTCGTCGAAGTCAACTGGCAGCCGACCCATCGGCAACTACGTCAATTTGCTATGATCTGCCTGGTGGCGCTGCCATTTCTGGGCTGGCTGTGGGGCGGCAGCCCGCGGACCGTGTGGGCGCTGGGAGCCGCTGGGCTTGTACTGGCCATAACGGGCTGGTTCGTTCCCAAGGCAATCCGGCCGGTTTTTATCGCGCTCAGCGTTGTGGCGGCTCCGCTGGGCATTATCATCAGCGAACTCGTCCTCTTGTTGATGTTCTTTGGAGTCTTTCTTCCCCTGGGATTGATCTTTCGACTGCTGCGACGCGACGCATTGCAAATGCAGCTGGACCGTCAGGCCAAGAGCTACTGGCAGCCGAAAAAGCAACCGAGGAGCATGGCCAGCTACTACCGGCAATCCTAGCCAACAGTCGCAGCTGATAATGCTGATTTGAGTCGTAGAAACTGGTGAAGCAGGCGAGTGATAACCCGAGATCGTTGAGGACCGCGAGATGTCGCATGATTCCGACAAGCCGAAGAACGAATTTGAAAAGCTCGGCGAAGAAAGCCAGGCAAACCTCATCCAGGAGTTCTACCACTTTATCTTGGAGAATAAGAAGTGGTGGCTGATTCCAATCCTGGTCGTCTTCGGGCTGGCAGGACTGTTGATCGCGTTAGGATCGACAGGGGCAGCGCCGTTCATCTATACGCTCTTCTGATGCGGCGGACATCAATGCAGCGGACAACCGGAACCGTCACACCGCGACTGCGGCGGAATCCGAAAGCCGCTCGCAGGACTGGAGGCACTTAGTGGCTGATGACTCGGCGACCGTTCCGTGAAGCAGAAGACAGCGCCCCCGGCGGCTGCTCGCTTGAGAACGGGCAAACCGCGGAGCGGTTTAGGTTGACCATACCCCATCACGCGACGCACAGCTAGGAAGTCGCCAGTCTTCACGGATATGTCGTCATTTCACAACATTGTCACGTCAGAACCGTCGGTCGTGGAGTGGTTGCATCGCGACGACGGTTCACGCGGCGAATGCGCTTCAGTTGCAGACGGCCACAGTTGAACCGGCACCGGGGAAGAAACGCGGGCGGCGGAATCCGTGGGATAAGTCGTAGGCACACCTCGCGGCGCTCCCGAGTGTGAGCGGGCAGACTGATGGTTTGTCTTTTCTCCGACAAATTAGGCTTTTCCTGTGCTTGACACTTGTCAACAGCCGACCTAGTATTGTGCGGTATGGCTGCGCTGCGCCACCCAAGCAAGCACATTGACAGTGCCGTACGCTACGCGGAAGCACTAGGGTGGAGACTTCAAATGTCAAATGGCCATGCATGGGGACGCCTCTTCTGCCCACAGAGCACGCGCGACGGTTGCATTATCAGCGTGTGGTCAACGCCTCAAAGTGAAGACAACCATGCGCGGCAAATCCGCCATCGTGTTGATAGATGTCCGCACCGGCAGACCGAAGTAATTACGGAACACCAGGACCAATGACAGCTTTGCCAAAGTGTGAACGCGAGTACGATTTCGCCCTTGTTTTATCTGGCGTCTCTGAACTGACTGCAGAGGTGGAGGATTCTCTGTACAAAGCCGGCTGCAATGATGCAACGCTCAGCATGTCGTATGGTCGTCTGTGGATGGAATTCTCCAGAAAGGCGACAACATTGAAGGATGCAATTCTGAGCGCAATTCGCGACGTTCACAAGGCAGGTATTAATGCCGATGTGCTACAAGTTGACGAGTGCAACCTTGTGACTCAATCCGAAATCGCAAGACGCATCGAGCGAAGCAGACAACAGGTTCATCAGTACATTACCGGCCAGCGCGGGCCCGGCGCCTTTCCACCACCAGTTTGTCATTTGAGAGAAGAAACTCCATTATGGCAGTGGTGCGCTGTAAGTTTCTGGTTGTGTGAGAACAACATGCTCCGTCCAGAAGAGATGTACGATGCCGAGGTTGTCTCGGCAATCAACAACGCCCTCGATTTGGCTCACCAACGAGGGCGAAATCGAGAGCTCGTCGAAGAGGTCACAGAAGCGATTAATAATTTGGGTTACTGATCGCTCTGAGGAGTGCTGGGTTTCCCTAGGAACGATGGAGCCACCGGCCCATGTCGAACTCAACAATAGTTGTGTCCTACAGCGACTTCATTGAGGCGGACTTTTTTCGAGAATTTCTCACCAGCGTGGACGAAGTAGGAGTATCCGTCGAACTACAACCACGGCCTGTCCGACTAACGAATGGGGTGGAATGGTTATTGCCAACTACGGTAATAATCCTTCTCACCAAGCCATTTTTTGATGCTTTCATGAAGCGAGCCGCTGATGATCTGGCTGACGCCTATTACCCACGATTTAAGTCAGCGGTCGCAGGGCTGGTAAGCAAAGTCCTTGTTAGCACTCGCGACAGTTGGAGACGCATCACTTCTGCCGGGCCCTTGCCTCGCGAGGGTCGATCTTCATTCTTGTCAATCATTTCGGAAACTCAGGAATCCATACCACTTCGATTCGTGTTTGATGAAGAACTTTCGGTGCGACGCTACACGGAATTGGTTGATCAAGCGATGGATTTATTAGGTCGTGAGCATACTGACGTCAGCTCAAACTCCTTCATTAATGCTCCGCTCAATGGCGCGAGAAACACAATCTACATGCTGTACGACGAGGAGCAGCGATGTTGGATTGCCGCGGATGTCGATAAGGAAATACGGAAGATTGCGGAAGCGTCCATCCAAAAAAGGAAACAAGGCAAAGAGGCCGCCAAACCTGACAAGTGAACCACAGCAATGGTGATTCAGTCGTGTCACCGTCGCGAGCGTTTCTTGGCCGTCCAACACGGTGCAACAGGAAAGTGGTTGTGGAGTGGAAACGGGTAACGCGAAGTTTCCCCGGCTTTCTCGACCCGGGCAACTGATTGTTACCCCTCTGAATTGCGGCAGAATCCGCTTGTTTTCACGGTGCATTTTGGATTCCCGTGCAACAGACTCACTTCGCAAAAACCACTCAGACTGTTGCACCGGTGTTGCACCGAACTGGAAAACAGCATTGGCCCTTAAGGATTTGAACCTTAACTAACTGATTCAGAGTCAGGCCAAAGCGGT
>CAZFLF010000047.1:0-3706 GCA_964519825.1 uncultured Pirellulaceae bacterium
CTCGTACCCTCGTACCCCGTACCCCGTACCCCGTACCCCGTACCCCGTACCCCGTACTCCGGACCTTCGCGCTCGACTATCTTACCGCGAGTTATCGATGAACCGCTCGACTTCGAGCCGAGTGGGTAACGAGGGTTGCGCTCCGTGACGTGTCACGGACAAGGCGCCGGCGGCACAGGCCCAACGCACCGCATCGGCCAGGGACCGGCCTTCGCTCAACATCCATGCGACGGCGGCGGTAAACGCGTCCCCCGCGGCCGTGGTGTCGACGACGTTCACCGGCATGGCGGGGACCTCGATCACTTGATCGTCACCGTCGAGCGCTAGCGCTCCTTGTTCGCCAAGCTTGAGCACAACGCATTTCGCCCCTCGACCACGAAAATATCGCGCGGCAGCAATCGCATCCGCGGTGGATCGAATCGTCGAGCCGGTTAAGCTCTCCGCCTCGGAGTGGTTTGGCGTGAAGACATCGACTTCCCACAAACAGGGGGGGAGCGGTTCGCGCGGCGCGGGAGCCGGATCGTAAATTACCTGCACTCCATACCGTTTCGCGAGCAGTACTGCTGACGCGACCGTCGACAGGGAGATTTCGTTTTGAACGACAAGGAACTTGGCATCTCGCAGGATGTCTGCCTGGGATTCGACGTCAGCTGGAGTCATTCGGCCATTCGCGCCGGCGACAATCACGATCGAGTTCTCTCCAGACGCCGCGACATTGATCAAGGCGATCCCGGAACTGCAACCGGGCGTTACCCGTACGTGCTCTACGTCGACCCCTTCTTTCTCCAACTCGGCCCGAAGCTGGGCACCGTATTCATCGTCCCCCACGCGGCCCATCATCACGACCCGTGCTCCTAACCGCGCGAGTGCAATGGCCTGATTCGCCCCTTTGCCGCCGGGAATCGTATGCAGACTCTCAGCCGGTATCGTTTCACCTGGTCGCACCAGCGTGGAAACTCGCAACACCAAGTCCATGTTCAGCGAACCCACGACGACGACACGAGGCGAATGCGTTCCGGACATCCCAGCCATCCCGTCCAATTGGATGTGTTGAAGAAGTACCCGTTGCAACGTAGGTTGGACATTGCTGCCCGACTTAATTTCACAAAGGAGCGGATTAAGCGATGAAAGTCGATGTGACTGATCGCGGCGAAGTGCCCTTACTGGCCGGTGAGCGCTGGTTCGTCCCCGATGTAACGGCTTGGGGAACGGTTCATAATCCGTCGACGGGTGAACCGATCGCGCGCGTCCCCCTGTGCGGCGCGGCCGAGATCGACATCGTGGTGCAAGCGGCGCAGCAGGCATTTGGCCCTTGGTCACGCACGCCGTCCCCGGTGCGGGGAGCGAAGATGTTCGCGTTCAAGGCGCAGCTCGAATTGCACTTTGAAGAACTTGCGGCATTGGTGACCCGCGAGAACGGCAAGACGCTCGACGAAGCCCGCGGCGACGTGCGACGTGGGATTGAGGTGGTGGACTTCGCCTGCGGCATTTCGCATTTGACGAAAGGAGAATCACTACCACAGGTGGCCGAGAACATCGACGGCGTCACGATGCGCGAACCACTGGGTGTCTGCGCGGGAATCACGCCGTTCAATTTTCCCGCGATGGTGCCGTTGTGGATGTTTCCGTTGGCCATCGCGTGCGGTAACACCTTCATTCTCAAGCCCAGCGAAAAGGTGCCGTTGACCGCCGTGCGGCTGGCCGAGTTGGCACTGGAAGCCGGCCTACCTCCCGGTGTTTTCAATTTGGTGCAAGGTGGTCAAGCGGCCGTCGACGCCCTGCTCGTTCACCCGGGCATCGCGGCTATTAGTTTTGTCGGTTCCACGCGGGTTGCGGAGCACGTGTATGTGACCGGCTGTCGGCACGGCAAGCGTGTGCAAGCGTCCGGCGGTGCAAAAAACGTGATGATCGTCATGCCTGACGCCGAGCCAACTCCGACTATTCGCGCGATCATGGGTGCCGCTTATGGTTGCGCGGGACAGCGGTGCATGGCTGGTTCGATCTTATTGGGCGTGGGGAACGCCGCCCCGCAGCTGCGCGAGCAACTCGCTGCGGCAATCGACTCGCTGATCGTCGACGACACCACGGCGAATCCGCGAGCGGAAATGGGGCCGGTGATTGACCAAACGGCCAGAGAGCGAATCCACCGGACAATCGAAGACGGCCAGCGTGAAGGAGCACAACTGGTGCGCGGCGGCCAGCCGTCCCCGCGTCCCCGTGGGTTTTTCGTGCCACCAACGCTCTTTGAGCAAGCCCGGCCCGAGATGTCGATCGTACGCGATGAAATCTTCGGTCCCGTTCTGACAATGTTGCATCCGCGCGACTTGGATGAGGCCATCGCTTGGGCCAATGGCAGCCCGTTCGGCAATGGCGCCGTGATTTTCACTACGAGCGGCGGAGCGGCCCGGCAGTTCACGCGAGACATCGCCTGCGGCATGGTCGGTATCAATGTCGGGGTGCCGGCACCGATGGCTGTCTTCGCCTTTTCAGGGTGGAAGGGATCATTCTTCGGCGATCTACACGTGCAAGGTCTGGAGGGGATTCTGTTCTACACCCGGCAGAAGATCGTCCTTTCGCGATGGGATAATACGTATCGACGAGCACAAGGCTGGTGAGCCATGACCGCTCAATTTCACGTCCCATCGACGATTGTGGTTGGAGGGGGCGCTCGTCGCGAAGTTGTCGCGCAACTGCAACGCCACGGCGTCGAGCGGGTGCTGTTAGTTACTGACGAAGGAATGTTGCGACTCGGACCAGGCCGTGAAATCGCTGCGATGATCACAGAGGCCGGGATGGCAGTCAGCGTATTCGCCGGCGTGCAACCCGATCCGACCGACGGCAACGTCCGTGACGGGTTGGACCAGTTCCGTGCCGAGCGGAGTCAGGCAATCGTCGCCGTGGGAGGTGGTTCCCCGATTGATGCGGCCAAGGTGATTAGCGTGTCGGTCGCCAACCCAACACCTCTCAGCCAGTATGCCGGCTATCACCGTATTCCGCGTCCGGGCGTCCCGCTGATCGCCATTCCCACAACCGCCGGTACGGGGAGCGAAGTGACGAAAGTCGCGGTGATCACCGACACCGAGCGGGATGTGAAGATGATGATGCTCAGCGTCAACCTGTTGCCGACGGAGGCGCTTGTCGATTTTGAACTGACGTTGTCGATGCCGCCGTCGCTGACGGCGGCCGTGGGGGTCGACACGCTCACGCACGGCATCGAAGCGTACGTTTCACGGAAATCGCATGGACTGACCGATCCTCTCGCCTTGTCCTGCATTCAACTCGTCGCTCGGCACCTGCGCGTCGCGTTTCATGACGGGATAAATCAGGAAGCCCGCGCGGGAATGATGCTGGCGGCGTGCCAAGGGGGAATGGCATTTGCCAACAGCAGTGTCTGCCTGGTTCACGGGATGAGCCGCCCGTTAGGCGCGGTCTTTCACATTCCCCACGGTTTATCGAATGCTGTTTTGCTGCCGACGGTGACCCGTTATTCGTGGCCCGCCGCCGAGAGCCGCTACGCGACCGTCGCACGGCTTCTAGGTTGCTGCGACGATAACACTTCCGATGCGGCTGCGGCTGCCGCGCTGATCGCAGGTCTTGAACAACTCAACGCCGAGCTACAAATCCCGCGTCTCGCGAACTGCCCTGGCGTCAATGAGTCGCGATTCCGCTCGGTGCTAACCAAGATGGCAACCGACGCCCTCGGCTC
>CAZFLF010000047.1:3806-14707 GCA_964519825.1 uncultured Pirellulaceae bacterium
ATGAGTCGCGATTCCGCTCGGTGCTAACCAAGATGGCAACCGACGCCCTCGGCTCCGGCAGCCCGCAAAACAATCCACGAGTCCCAACCGCCGACGAGATCGTGGCCCTCTATCAGGAAGCCTGGTGAAAGCCACCTAATGCCGCCCGGAAGACATCTCACGCAAAGTCGCCAACGCGCAAAGGTAAGAAAGACCAGCCATCATGTCCTTTGCGTCTTGGCGTCTTTGCGTGAGCCCTCTTCATTCCCTAGATAACGTTTCAGCAAAAATCCAAAAGCGGTGATGACTCCCCGCACTCCAAAACTCCGAAGCTCGAACTTAGCGTTTCTTTGCGGGGGCTGAACCGGATCGGATGGGCCAGTCGGTGGACTCCCAGCGAGCGGTTGTTAGATAGGCATCGATTTTGGCGGCGATGTCGGGTTGTTCCGCAGCGACATTGTTTTTCTCCGCGACGTCCTGGTGCAAATCGTAGAGCACCAGTGGTGCCTTGGGATCTCGTTCGCGGATCCCCTTCCAACGCCCCTGGTACAGCGCCGCCTGTGAGAATCCGCGTTCGTGAAACTCCCAGTACAGAAACTCGTGCGTCTTTTGGTCGGTGTCGCGACCGAACAATGTCGGGACGAAGCTGATCGAATCGATTTGCGCCGGGGGCTGGGTCGTGGCGAGTTCGGCTGCGGTGGCCATCCAATCACCAAAATACGCGACATGAGCGCTCTCTTGGCCAGCCGAGACTTTACCGGGCCACCACGCCAGGGCCGGCACTCGGATACCGCCATCGGTAAGGCTCCGTTTGATTCCGCAGAGCGGTCCGGACGGCTGGAACCGAGCAAGATTGTGATTGCTCTCGTTATGCGGCCCGTTGTCGCTTGTGAAGATCACGAGCGTCTTTTCCGCGAGACCTTCCCGCTGCAACGTATCGAGCAATCGTCCCACGTAACCATCGAGCCGGGAAATCATCGCCGCCTGCCCCTTGTCAGGATTGGGCCAGTCCCGATCGACATACGGACCATAGTCGGGCGCCTCCGCGCCATCTTGAAGTGCGCGAGAGCGCTCGTTGTTCGCGTGCGGAACAACCATCGACCAATACAGGAAGAAAGGCCGATCGCGGTTGTCCGCGACAAATTTCAACGCTTCATCCGCGAACAGGTCGTCTGCGTATTGCACCGCTTGCGTCGCATAACCCCCGCCGGCCTCGCCTACTGGAGTCACCACGTTCGGCAACGAAAATTTCTCTTCGTTGCGCCAGAGGAAGGCTGGAAAATGGTTATGGGCATGTTGCTGATTCAGATAACCGAAAAAAGAGTCAAAGCCATGTTTACGCGGCAGTCCGCTTTCCGCCGCGCCGATATCCCCCAATCCCCATTTACCGATAAGGGCCGTTCGATAGCCGGCTTGCTGCAGGATCTTCGCAACCGACACATCTTCGGGGCGCAGAGCCTGTGCTCGTGGATTGGCCTGTCCCGCGTTCCCGCGCACTCGAGTATGTCCGTGATGTTGTCCCGTCATCAGAACGCTGCGCGACGGCGCACAGACTGTGGCTCCGGCATAAAACTGCGTGAATCGCAAACCCTCACGAGCCATGCGGTCGAGGTGCGGCGTTTGGATAACCTGTTGTCCGTAACACCCGAGGTCGCCGTAGCCGAGATCGTCGGCCATCACCCAAATCAGATTCGGGCGTTCCGCGGCGGCGGCATTACCAACGAAAGCCGCCCAGGCAATGCACAGGGTCAGGAGTGAGCAGCGCAGACTTGGAGTGGGGGGACTTGTCACCGCTTTAGGATTTTTGTTCACGAGTTTTCGCCTTTGAAGCACACGGAGGTTTTTTGAATACGATGCGACTGCTTCACATCCAGAAAAAATCGAAAATCCAAAAGCGGTGACAAGTCTCCGCACTCCAAAGCCGGCTAGCGACGATCCAACAGTTCCGCGATGTGGAGGACTTCCACCGATTTACCCGCACGATGCAGTCGTCCCCCAATGTTCATGAGACAGCCCGTGTCCGTGGATACGAGGACATCGGCGCCAGTTTCCAGTACACACTTCATCTTGTCGTCGACCATCGCTCCAGAAATATCGGGATAGCGGATGGCAAATGAGCCACCAAAACCGCAGCATTGGTCTTGGCGAGTTAACGGCACATACGTTGCGCCGCTGACATGCCGGATAAGTTGTTCGACTTCATTGGTCGCATGGAGCATCCGCAGGTGGCACGCGAAGTGATACGCCACGTGGCCGTCATACCGTGCGCCGAGGTCAACGGTGTTCAGCCGGTTCACGACGAAATCGGTAAATTCAAATGTCCGGGCCGCGAGCGATTCGGCGCGCGAACACCAGGGAGCGTCCTCGGCGAACAGATGGGGATACTCGACCTTCACCATCGCAGCGCAGGACCCGGAAGGGGTGACGATGGTGTCACACGACTCGAACACGCGGATCGTATGTTTGGCTTGTTCGCGGGCCAGGTCGGTGAATCCGCTGTTGAACATCGGCTGCCCGCAGCAAGTTTGGGCTTCCGGAAACTCGATCTCGTGCCCCAGGCGGCGCAGGATCCGGACGACGGCCTGGGGGCCAGCGGGACGAATCACGTCACCAAGACATGTCACCATCAAAGCAATCTTCATTGTCGATAGACCTTGTGGATTTGCGGGAACTCCTCCCAGGATCAGGAACTCCAACTCAGGGAAAATCCTCGCCGCCGGGACAAAACGGGTTGCAACGGCAAATTCGCCACGCACCCTTAGCCGAACCACGCCACGGCCCGTATTTGCGCACCGCCAAGATAAAGTAATTGCTGCACGAAGGATGGAAACGGCATTGGCGGCCAATCCACGGACTGAGCGTCCATTGGTAAACCCGGACCGAACCGATCAGCACCGCCGCGGGAACATCGAGCACCAGCCAACGCAGGACCTTCATGGCTGCTCCTTCAGCAGGCGCCGGGCAAGCCGCTGACAAAGTTGCCGCAATGAGCGTTGGATAGCCGGCAATTCGGCAATCGCTCCACGTCGCGGCCGCACGACGAGGTCCAGACCGGCTGGCAGGTCCGCGCGAGACAACCGAAAGGCCTCGCGCGTCAGCCGCTTCCAGCGGTTCCGCACGACGGCATTTCCAACTTGTCGCGAAATCGAGATGCCGATCCGCGTTCGATTCGCACCATTGGCGGTCCCCCGAATCACCAGGTTTTCGTCCGCTGCAAACACGTTGGCTTGATGGACCCGATTGAAATCCGTTTGACGTCTCAAGCGAAATTCCCGTGGAAAGCCGAATTCCGACATAGGCGGACTCGTCATTCCTCATCGTCTCGGTCCGACTCGGATTCGGGAGGGACAAGCGGCTTGGCAGACCAGTCGTCCTGCAAATCGGTCAAACCGCGACGGCGATTCGGCTCTTGATTCATATACCGGCGTGTGACGCGCGCGCCTAGCCATGCCAAAGCAATCAAGCTGAACCCGAGAATTACAAAACCAGCCAATGCGGCCAACACCTTGGCGCGCATTTGAGGAGTCATTCGCTGTAGCGCGGACTGGGATTTCTCTTGCGCCAGCAACCATGTCACGGCGACCAGTGGATTGACGAACCAGTTCACCATCGCAGATCCGATCGTGGATTGAAGGATTGCAGTTCGGCGAGGCGACGGATGAGTTCCGCACTTTCGTCATCAATCTGTTCCGGAAGTGCGATGAGAATCTCGACGTACAGATCCCCTTTCTCTCCCTTTTTGTTTTCAATCCCTTGGCCTTTAATTCGCAATCGTTTGCCACTCGAGGTCCCTTTGGGAACTTTAACGGCAATCACGCCGTGCGGAGTCGGAACGTCGACCTTGGCTCCCAGCGCCGCTTCGGCCAACGTGACTGGAACGCTCACCTCAAGGTCCAAGCCTTTCCGGCGATAGAAGGGATGCTGCGCCACTTTCACAGTTATGAGCAGGTCGCCGGGACGGGCTCCTTCTCCTCCTTGGCCACGCAGACGAATTGTCTGGCCATGGTCAATCCCTGCCGGAATCTTCACGGAGATCGTTTCTTCCTTTCCATTTGGGCGCCGCAGCCGTAGGTGTGCTTCGCCACCGGTGACCGCAGTTTGAAAGGGGATTTCGAGTTCGTGCTGCACGTCGGTGCCTCGAGCGGAACGGCGGCCAGCTCGTCGGCCCCCCGAGGATGGCCCGCCGGAAAACTGCTGAAAGAAATCGCCAAAGGGTGATTGACTACCCGCTTCCCCCCCTCCGCCGCCTCCACCGAACATCTGACCAAAGTCAAACCCCTCGAATCCACCTGGCCCGGTCGAGTAAGTTCGCCACGCTCCGCCCCCCGGGCCTGGTCCGGCGCCGAACGACTCGTACGAGCTGCCGTACTGGTCGTACATCTCGCGCTTTTTGGGGTCATTCAGAGTTTCGTAGGCCGTCTGAATCTGCTGGAATTTCTCCTTGGCGTCCTTGTTCGGATTGACGTCAGGGTGATATTTGCGAGCCAATTTGCGGTAGGCCTTTTGAATCTCATCCGCCGTGGCGTTGCGGGCAACGCCCAGCAGCTTGTAGTAGTCTGTGTCCATGTTGATCCGGGATGGCTGGTTTTGCTTGATCGGTGCATTGTAGAAACCGATCCGGACTGGCTACAACTGGCATCGTGGGACTGGGAAGCGTTGGTTTTCCAGGATCCATCCATGCAAAATCCACGCCCCAGAGGAATTCTCGACATGTTGCGACATAGTCTACCGTTGTTGATTTGCCTGTTTACCTCGCCGGCTGCCACCGCGGATTGGCCAGGCTTTCGCGGTCCGAATGGTGACGGACACGCTCCGGATCGGTCGTTTCCCGTGGAATGGAGCGCCACGAAGAATGTGCTCTGGAAACAGCCCCTTGCCGGTGAAGGCTGGTCGTCCCCCGTTATGGTTCAAGGCCGCATCTATCTGACCGCCGCGGTGCCGAAATCCGCCACGGACACGAAGACTTTCTCGTTGCGACTGATCGCCCTCGAGGAGGCTACCGGGAAGCCTCAGTTCGATGTCGAAGTCTTCCAAGAGGACGGGCGAACCGCTCCCCCAATCCACTCGAAGAACAGCCACGCCTCCCCCACGCCCCTCGTCGCCGGCAATCACGTATTTGTGCATTTCGGCCACCAAGGTACTGCGTGTCTTGATCTGAACGGAAAACCGGTGTGGCAAAATCGCGAACTCCGTTACCCACCCGTGCACGGCGCTGGCGGCACTCCTATTCTGGTCGACCGCGCTTTGATCTTCAGTTGTGACGGAGCGGCTGATCCGTTCATCGCAGCTTTGGATGCGCAAACGGGCAAGCTGCTATGGAAAACGCCACGCGAAACGGATGCGGACAAAAAATTCTCATTCGGCACCCCGACACTGATCACAGTCGGCGGGCAACCCCAGGTGATCAGTGCTGGCAGCAATATGACCTGTGCGTTGGATCCCAAGTCGGGTCGTGAAATCTGGCGTGTCCGCTATGAAGGCTATTCCGTGATTCCCAAGCCGATCTTTGGACAAGGACTGGTTTTCATCTGCACAGGCTACAACACGCCAAGTCTGGTGGCGGTTCGTCCGGAAGGCCGCGGTGACGTGACCGACACCAACATTGCTTGGACCATCAACCGCGCGGTGCCACACACGTCGTCGCTGCTGCTGGTCGGTGACTCCTTGTTCATGGTTTCCGACAACGGCATCGCGAGTTGCATCGACGCGACGACCGGCAAGTCACAATGGCAGGAACGTTTGGGGGGCAATTTCTCGGCTTCGCCGTTGTATGCCAACGGATTCGTCTATTTCTGCAATGAAGAAGGAACCACCACGGTCGTCAAGGCGGCTCGCACTTTTGAGAAAGTCTCCGAGAATTCCATCGGCGAACGAACCTTGGCGTCGTTCGGCGTAGCCGGAAGTTCATTGCTAGTGCGCGGCAACAAACACCTGTTCCGGATCGACGGAAGCAAACCGCGATGAAGGGGGTCGGCCGACGAAAAGCCGTCACGCTGTGACGTGGCTTGAACCAAACACTGCGTGCGATCGAATATGTCCTATACGACCCATTCGTCCCATACGTCTCATCGACTGCCGTAAAACGTTACGACAACGTGACGGCTACGATAAACTCAGTTCCAGCGGAACCACCGCAGTGCCAGCCCGAATGTGACCAGGCCCCAGGCCAGGAGTATGCCGAGCCGAATGGCTTGGGCGGGTGCAGTTAGCGGCTGGGCTTCGAGCATCGTGGCGCGGAGGCCATCGATCAGCGGCGTAAGCGGTAGCGCCTGGATAATTGGCTGCATCTTCGCCGGAAAATTCTCGGATGAAAAGAACACACCCGAAAAGACCCACATCGGCAACATCACCAGATTCATGAGTGCCGATACGGTCTCGATGGTGTCGGCACGACAAGCCACCAGTAATCCGATACCGGAAAACGTGAATGCACCAGCCAGAATGAACAGGATCAAGTTCACGAAACTCCCTTGAGTTCGCACGTCGAACGCCAACCAGGCAAACACCAGAATCGCGAGAATGCCGGGGATCAGAAAGACCAGCCGACTAACCATGATGGCGGCCAGGAAATGGCTGCGCCGCATCGGAGTAGCGGCCAACCGCTTGAGCAGCTTGCGGATCCGCATGTAGACAATCGCGAACCCAACTCCCCACAAGCCACCGGCCATGATGTTCATACCGAGCATGCCGGGCACGAGGAAATCCACGTAACGGCTGCCAGGTTCCTTCACATGTTGATCGGCGATAGCCAGGCTGTCCCGGCGACCGGCGGCCCGCTGCAGCGAATCGTCGACGAGCAATCGCGCGAGGGCGCTTTCTGGTCGCGACTCATCGAAAATGTAGACGTAATTCTGCGCAGTTCCCGGGGACTCGCCGGCGGCAATTACTAACGCGGTGCGGCCGGTCCGCAGGCGCATCCGCGTCGTATCGCGGTCGTTGACGTGAACGTCGAACCTCTTCGCAGCAGCCAATTGCTCCCGCACGCGATCGGCGTGCGCACCGGTCTCTACGTCCACAATGACCTTTTGGTCCGGTTTGTTCTGGAACGCCAGACCCAGCGCCAGGACCATCAGCACTGGAAAGCCATAACTCCAGAAGAGTGCTTCCGGCTGCCGAATGAATTCGCGCAGACGGGCCAAGACCAGCTCTTTGAGCGGCGAGGGGCGGCGGTTGTCGGCTACGACCGATTCGTCGTCAGTGCTCACGCGGCAACCTCGTCGTCTTGCAAATGTCGCCCCGTCAATCGCACGAATACGTCCTCCAAACTGGCATGACGCGTGGTCAGGCTCGCCAGTTGGCAGTTCTGCCGCTGCACCAAGGACAACAAGGCGGGAATCGCCAGATGGGGTTCCCCGACGGACAGACTGTGACGCTCGCCATCCTGTCGCACAGAAATAACCGACGGCAAACCACTCAGCGCCGCCGGGTCGATGGCGTGCTCCGGGTCGTTGTTGACGGTGAACTCAATCACGTTTTCGCCACCCAAGCTGGCAATGAGTTCACGCGGGGAGCCGAGCGCAATGAATTTCCCTTGATCGACGATCCCGACCCGATCGCACAATCGCTCCGCCTCGTCCATGTAGTGCGTTGTGAGCAGGATCGTTCGCCCCTCACCACGCAACTCGCGGATGATCTCCCACAATTGGCGACGCGATGTCGGATCAAGACCTGTGGTCGGTTCATCAAGAAACAGTAATTCCGGATTCCCGACCAAAGCCGTGGCAACGGCCAGCCGCTGTTTTTGTCCGCCCGACAGTTTGCCCACGCGGGCGTGGGTCTTTTCCTCCAGCGACACGCGCCGAATTACAACCGACGGTGCGATGCCCCGCTCGTAAAAGCTGCGGAACAGCGTGAGGGTCTCGAGCACGCTCAGCCGTTCGGAAAGCTGCGTTTCTTGCAGCGAAACGCCGATGCGTTGTTTGATCGAAGCGTCGTCGCGTCCCCAAGTCCGCCCTAACACCTCGACGGTTCCGGCCGTCGGCGCAAGCAGTCCTTCTAGAATCTCAATCGTGGTGGTCTTGCCGGCGCCGTTCGGGCCGAGCAGGCCAAAACACTCACCAGTGGAAACGTGCAAATCAAGTCCGCACACGGCGTGAACCGGCGGCTTCCCGGGATATGTTTTCTGAAGATTCTCGCAACGGATCGCCCATGTCATGCGTCAAGTTGTAGTTGCGGAAACGAGGCGAGTTAAGGGGGCGATGGGATTGGCTCAGATGCCGAAGTAAACGCAGACCAGCGTCACGAAGATGGCCAACGTGCGGACGGAGAAACGCGGATGCGGCATGACTCTAAATCCAGATTGAGATCACTGATTGTCAGTTGCCACCGCTTCGCCTTGTCTTCGCCGCTTGACATGCCGGCATTGTAGCGAACACGCTGACTCAGGCCGACTTCTTCTCGGCTTCGAGCTACGTCACGGCGGAGCGTGACGGCTACGGCGCGCACGGCTTTAACTGCGGAAAAAGAGTAGGGTCACGACCACAAATAATGGGAGCAAAATGCAACCGCTATACAGCATATAGCCGAAGAAGCTCGGCATCTTCACTCCGCTCTCTTCGGCGATGGCTTTCACCATGAAGTTTGGTCCATTGCCGATATAGGTATTGGCGCCCATGAATACGGCTCCACACGAAATGGCGGCCAGCAGTTGGACCGCTCTGGGACCTTTGTCCAAGAGTTCTCGCAAGTAGGGATTGTCTCCGACAGCAACCCCTTCGAGGCCACAGGCCGTAGCTGCGAAGGTCAAGTAGGTCGGCGCGTTGTCCAAGAAGCTGGACAGAACTCCGGTGGCCCAAAAGAACTGCCACGGCTGATCCATACCAAACGTCATGCCTAAGATGTCTCGTTCGTGTTTGCCCCACGAATTCAGGATCAATAGAGCCGGCGCCATCGTGATGAAGATTCCCAAGAACAACACCGCGACTTCAATAATCGGACCAAACGTGAACTTGTTGACTTCACGATTGGTTGCGGGGGTGGCGACATACGCCGTCACCGCCAAACATGCCATGATCAATTCCGGCACGCCTATCGGCATGTCGATCGAGCCTGACGCCGCGATCACCGCCACAACACCGGCCAGGAACAGGAAGTTTTGCTTGCCCAAGACTGCCAGCGGTTCGTGCTTCATGACTTCTTCGAGTTGCGATCCCGGTCGCACGGCTTCTTCGTGGTCCAGCACCACCTGATCCCAGATATGGAAGATGATCAACAGCGCGATGTTGACCAGCAGCCACTCTCTCCACAGGTTTTTTAACGTCCAGAGAAATGGGACACCTTTTAAGAAACCGAGGAACAGCGGCGGATCGCCGAGCGGAGTGAGCAGGCCGCCGCAGTTCGACACGATAAAAATAAAGAAGATCACGATATGAACTTTGCTCTGTCGTGATTTGTTCGCTCGCAGCAGGGGTCGAATGAGCAACACCGACGCCCCAGTTGTGCCAATGATGCTGGCAATCAAGGCGCCCAAGGCCAGCAACGCTGTGTTGGAGAGTGGCGTGCCGGGGAGCGAACCGCGCACATAAATGCCGCCGCTAATCGAGTAGAGGGCAGCGAGCAGGATGATGAACGAGGCGTATTCGTGGAATTTCTCCAGGATCACGTGCGTCCCGCCGTTCAACGTGATCACGTAGAGCAGGATCGGCGCGGACAATAGGGCGGCCACAATCCCTTTGTTTTTGTTCTGTTCCCACCAGTGCCCAAAAGCCAACGGAAGAATGGCGATCGCCAGCAGCAGCAGGGCGAACGGAAGTACGCTAATCAGCGACAGTTCGATCCCCAGCGAGCCAGATCCGTGTCCCGTAGCCCCTGGAGCAACCTCGTCAGCGGCGTTCACCAGAACAGGAAACAGTCCTGCCAGCATCACGAAGCTCAGCGAGGCAAAACGGGGAAGTATTCGAGACATGTGGCAATCATCAACCAATGATGGACAGGATGATCGCGATTATCACGCCGAGGAACGGAAAAACGCCGCAGAACGTTCCAATGCTGCCACACCAATATCCGATGCGTGTGCGGCGCCCGCCGGAGTTGTCCATCACGCCGGCTTCCATCGCGCGCAAATCGGCCTTTGCCATGACCCAAGCGGGGATACACAGCGATAGTCCCAGGAGATTGGCCGGAAAGCAGAAGACCAATTCCGCCCCCCAGACCGACGTGCTGGCAACAACGACGATCGCGATCAACAGACTTGCACCAATGAATGCAGCGCCACTAACGCCGAACAGCAAGACTCGGAGCGAACGGTCAGTTTGGGTCTGCTCATAATCTGTCGCTTTGAACGGCTGGACCTCGTCACTCGCCGGCGGTGACAGCGGATTATCGCTAGGCGATATCGGCGACTGGACATCATCCGCAAACGGATTCGTGCCCTTGTCAAACGGCCGGGGCGTAATCACCGGGCTGCGGGGAAAGCGACGCGAGGTCATGATTTACCAATGCGACAATGGTCGAGCATCTCCTGGGCTGGCAGAATGTAGCTCGTGTAGAACGGTCCAAATTCGGCATACCGCGCACTCGCTTCATCGAACCGCATGCGGTAGACGATGTCCTTGAGGAATTCTGGATTCTTTGCCCACAACGTCACGCCCCATTCCCAATCTTCAAATCCGAGACCGACGGTGATGAGCTGCGACACTTTGCCGGCGAACGTCATCCCGCTCCGCGCGTGCTCGGCCATCAGGCGATTGCGTTCGGCAAACGAGAGCGTGAACCAATTTTCACCCACCTTGCGCTTCTTGTTCATTGGATAGAAGCACATCGCCGGCCAGGTCGGAAGATCGGGGGTGAGCCGCTGCTTGCGCATCATTGGTTCACGGGCTGCGTAGCCGCGCACTTTGGCCTCGAATGCCGGACTACCGCGCTCCTCTCCTTCCGCGACGAGCCGTTCCGCGTATTGTTCTACGGATGGTGCGTACTCGGAG
>CAZFLF010000048.1:0-2641 GCA_964519825.1 uncultured Pirellulaceae bacterium
TGTTCCTGCCAGACGAGCTGGCAGGGGACAAGACTTGGAACTACTGAATGACCAAGCGATGGTCGCGATTTGTTTATGCCTTAGTCATTCAGTAGCTCCAAGTTTGGCTGATTGGGGTCGTGATTCGCCGAACGCGTTCACATTTCACCCCGCGTTCGCGGCGATTAACCGCGCACTCTGGGTAAAGAGCCCAGTCACTGTCTTTACCCTTGGACATTGGTCATTGGGATTTGGTCATTCACTTGGTCATTGGTCATTGGGATTTGGTCATTCCCTTGGTGGTCATTCGATTCCAAGGTCTCTAATCGTCAGCAAAGACTGCAGTCGATAGCCACGCTGGGCAAAGGCTTGAGCGCCTCCTTCCAACCGATCGACGATGGCCACGACCCCTTGGATCTTCAATCCGGCGGCCTCAGCCTTTTCAATTGCCGCCAAGGAACTGCCCCCCGTGGTCACGGTATCCTCGACGATGATTGCCGTGTCACCGGGTTGGATTGGCCCTTCAACGTCACGACCGGTGCCATGCGTCTTCGCCTCCTTGCGCACGATAAATCCTTTCAGACGCTGCCCCCGCTGTCCCGCGACTGTGATTACAGCGGCGGTGATCGGATCAGCGCCAATCGCCATGCCGCCAATGGCCTGCGGCAAGTTCGCGCCGAGCAAATCAAGAATCCCCTCGGCGATCAGCACGGCCCCGCGCGAATCGAGCGTGACTTTGCGGCAATCAAGATAGAACGACGCTTTCTTTCCGGACGCCAGTGTGAAATCGCCGAATTTGAGGGCCTGTTCGCGAATCAAGGCAATCAGCGCATTGCGATCGTAGGGCATGACCAATAACCAATGACCAAATCCCAATGACCAATGACCAATAGGACTGATGGGACCGATGGGACCGATGGGACGGATGGGACCAATCTAAAGGACCTGGTTTTTTCTAACCTCTAACCTCTAACCTCTGACCTCTAACCTCTGACTAGCGGTCACTTCTTGGGCTTCTCGAAGAACTTCTTCAGAACCTCTTCCGCCGCATTGACCGTGTTGTCCGCAACGATCTTGGTTGGAGGGGGGAGTTTTCCCGGCGGTTTTTTCGGCGGTCGCACCAGCTTCTTCTTTTCCGCTTTCGTTTCGTCACTAGCAGTTGGTTTGACTTCTGCGGGGGGTTTGAACTGGCGAGACGCGGGATCAAGCTTGTGGCGAGCCCGGTCTTCCTCATCGGCTGCGGCAAGCATATCGCTGATATTTTCGCCGACGGAGTCAGACACTCGGGGGGCGGACGGTGGCGCGACCGGTGGTGCGGCGGGTTCTTTCGTCGGAGCTGTGATCACGACTTCGAACTCCAGCTTGCCAATTCGCAAATGATCGCCGTGGGAGATCGGCCGCTTCGCCGTCACCCGTTCACCGTTGAGAAACGTTCCGGACTCACTGTGCAAATCGCGCAAGAAAATGCCGTTGACCTCGGAAACGAATTCGCAGTGATACTCGCTGATCGTACTGCTCGGGCACCGCATGTTGCATTCGGGTCCGCTGCCGATAATGAAACGCTGACCGTGAACGGCAATATCCGATCCGATGTTTGCGCCATCCCGGCGTTTGAGCGTCCCGTGGACGACGCGCAAATGAAGTTTCATGGTTTGCCTCTCGTCTGTCGCCAAGGCTATTTCGCGGGAGGCTGGTAGCCGGGTGCGGCGATGAAATTCGCGACTGCCGCCCCGTCATCCGAATTCCAAATGCGCACGAAACCATCAAAACCACCTGAGGCGACCCGTTTTGTCCCGGGGTGAAACGCGACCGATAAGGCCCATTCGGTATGGCCAGCATAGGAGCGAATCTGATTATGCGTTTTCGCGTCGAATTGCCGGACGGTCTTGTCCGCGGAGGCGGCAAACAGAAAATCGCCTGCCCGCACGAGCTTATAAACTTCGCCGCCGAATGCGACCTCAGCCGTCTTTTTTGCCTCAGCGATCTGCCAGCGGTGCAGTTTGTTGTCGCCGCCGCTGGAAAACACTTCATTACCGTCCGGATGGAATGCCACCCCCTTCACCGGCTGGCCGTGGCCGGAATAGGTTACAAGCAACTCGCCTGTCTTGGTGTCGAAAACTTTCGTCGTCTTATCGCGGCTGCCGGAGACCAGCTTGGAACCGTCGGCATTCCACGCCACCGCCGTGACCCAATCCGAATGGCTGTTGATCGTCAGCAATTCCTTGCCGCTGGCAACCTCGAACACGCGCACGATCCCATCGGCGGCTCCGACCGCGAGCCGATCGCCGGTCGGACTGAACGCGACATCCAGCACGACGTCGCCCGTCGAACCCAAAACATTTTTCAGTTCACCCGTGGCCGGATCGATCAAACGCGTTTCACCCAAACGGCCCGGAGCGCCACAGCCTACTGCGAAGAGCTTGCCATCGGGGCTCAATGACAACGCGTACGTGCGCTGCCCGACGTTTTTGAAACGATTGATAAGCTTCCCGTCGGCAGGATTCCAGACGGTGAGTTCGTGATAGCCGCCGACGATCAATTGTTGTCCGTCAGCGCTAAACGCCACCGCTGTGACGGCCATTGGAAACGGGTAGGCAGCCGGTGGTTCGGGATGCGTCGGGGGTGGGATGATGGTTACCAACTCCGCTTGCGGACTGGGTCC
>CAZFLF010000048.1:2741-14416 GCA_964519825.1 uncultured Pirellulaceae bacterium
CGGGATGCGTCGGGGGTGGGATGATGGTTACCAACTCCGCTTGCGGACTGGGTCCGTCGAACTTGGCGCCTTCCTGTAACCAGCGTTTGAACAGTTCGACCTTGTCGGCTGGGAGCGCGTCAGATTCGAAAGGCATGCGGTCATCGGGGTCAGTCGAAGCAATACGGCGGAAGGCTTCACTCTCTTCGAGTTTACCGGCTTGAAATGCCGCCGTGCCGGAATCACCCGCCTTCGTCGCTCGCTCGAATGAATCGACGCGATAACCTCCTTCCGCCTTTTTCGGGCCGTGGCAAGCCAGACAGCTCTCTTGCAAGATCGGCGCGAGGTCCTTGCGGAAGCTGACCGGTGGCTGCTGCGCTTGAAGCACCGTCGAAGTGAGCAGCAAGATGCAAACGATTAGTCGGCCAAAGCGATTCATAGCGTGAACTCAGTTAGTGTTGGAATAAGAACTCGTTAGTGTTCAGCAGCGCCCAGCAAACGTCCTCGAGCGCCTCGATGCGTCGCGCGCCGGGAGCCTGCTTCTGCTTGGCCAATTCCGCAAGCTTGGTCTGCGAGTCGGCAACCTGCTTCTTGGCCGCCTCATCCAAGGCATTGGTTACTTCGTCGCCGGAAACAGCCGCGAGCGGTCCGAGTTTGACGACAAGGTATTTTTGAACTTCATTGCGTTGTCCCTCCGCCGTGCCGAGCGCGGCTTTGACGTCCGCGCGGATCGCTTCCGGAACGGCTGCCAGCTTCTGCTCCCGTAATTTGTTTTCAAACGTCGCCCGTAAATCGGCGATTTGCTTGTTCATGGCGGCAACCTGGGCATCCAACTCGATATTCTTCGCAGCAATCTGCTGGTCCTTCGTCGAAATATGTAGCAGGCTGGCTGACAGTTCATTCGAACTCGGCTTGCGATTCACGGCCGCGAGATACAACTGCTCCACGATCTCCGGATCGGGCTTGCCGTTCTTGACGAGTTGGCGGAACCGATTGTTCTCGTCGCGGAGCTTGTTGTAGATCAGCGGCCCATTGAAAAACTGGATAGCCATTCCGAGATTCGATTCATTCGACCGTTCGCAGGCGCAGACGGTCTGGCGTTCAGGCTGGCCAAAGATCTTCAAGAATTCGTGCTTCACGATGTCCGGGGCGGGAAGCTGAGTTGCCTTCGTGCCAGCAGGTAGCGGACCGAATTGTTCCGGCACGGCCGTAGTTTGACAGATCGCGTCGAGCAATTGTTCCGCGCTGAGCAGGCGCGGCTGGAAGTGCGAGAAGTACTTGACATCGTCCTTATTGAACGGGTTCGTCTCGTAACTGGACTGGTAAGTCCGGCTGTTGAGGATCGTTCGCAGAACGTGCTTGCGGTCGAATTTGTGTTCCGCGAAATCCTTAGCCAGGGCGTCGAGCAACGCCGCATTGGAGGGGGGGTTGGAATCGCGGAAGTCATCGATCGGTTCGACTATGCCACGACCGAACAACTGCCCCCACATGCGATTGACTTCAATCCGGCCAAAGAAGGCGTTATCGGGACGAGTCAGCCAGTCGGCGAATAGCGACCGACGGTCGTCAACTGCTGCATTCTCGACGTCGCCTTGATTGGGCAGCCACGGCTTCATTTGCTTACCGGTGCGTGGTTGCGTGACTTCGCCGGCGTGTGAGACGAATACGACCATTTCGTCGGGGCGAGCGGTTTTCTTCCTCTGCACGCGGTTAAAGAACGCCGCCATGCCGTAATAATTGTCCTGCGTCCAGCGCTCAAACGGATGGTTGTGGCACTTGGCACACTGCAGCCGAGCGCCGAGGAAGATCTGCGAGATCGTTTCCACGCAGTCGTTGGCATCGGCGGCAGTGCGATAAAAGTTCGCGGGGGCGTTGTCCATTGTGCTACCGACAGACGTCAGCAGTTCGCGAGCGAACTTGTCATAGGGCATATTCTCGACAAAGGCCCGTTCTATCCAACGATGATACTTGTAGACACCGTCGCCGCCGACTTGCTTCGTTGTCAGTCGCAGCAGGTCGCCCCATTTCAGCGCCGAAAACTTGGCGTACTCCGGGCGATCGAGCAGCCGATCAATTAGTTTCGCGCGCTTATCCGCTGACGCGTCGGCGAGAAACGCCGAAGTCTCTTCGATCGTTGGCGAAACACCAATGACGTCGAGATAGACGCGACGGACGAACTCTTCATCCGTGCAGGTCGCGGATGGAAGGTATTTGAGCTGCTGCAGCTTCTGGTGCACCAGGTCATCGACGAAGTTGTTTCGCGGCGGGTTGTTCCAGGTGAAACCTTCGACATCGCGAACAAATGTCAATGAGCACGACTGAATGTGTTCGAGGTAGCGGACCAAGACCGCGGCCTCGCCTCGTTCATGCCCCACAACCAATCCGTCGATTGATACCGAGGTGACTTGTTCATCCGAACTGGAAAACACCGCCAGCTCCGTGACATCGCGCAACGACCCATCCGAGAAGTGCGCCAGAACCGCCAGTTGCTGGGTGTGGGCTGGCCGCTTCAGCACGCGGCCGCTGGGCGGATACACTTCCAGCTTGACGCATCGCGCCGTGTCTGGCGGGTCGAGCCGGCAGCCTTCGGAAATCCATTCGCGCACCGCTTGAAACGCCGGATCCACGGTCCGCATCTTCAAGCCGCCGCCGTGCGGAACTTTCATCATTGGTTTGAGCAACAGAAGGCTCTCTTCCGGCTTGAGCGGATTGGTTCGCCGCCCGAAGTCCTCGTGGATCAGAGTCAACTCGTCGAGCTTCGGATCGAACGCGCGGAGCGACAGGCGGAAGCCTCCTTTGCCGCTCGGCGACCCGTGGCACGCGCCGGAATTGCAACCGTTCTTGGAAAGCGCGACGAGCGCGTCGAACTCGAACGATCGGCGACGTGGTTTGCTTGCGCCGGCAACAGTGAGAGGAATCTTGGCTTCGTGTCCGCCGACTTTGACCACGATCTCCGCCGAGCCGTCCCCTTTCGGCCGTACGACTCGGTTTGCAATCTCCGCGACGGCGGGGTTGGTCGAGCTCATCTCGGCCGCGCGCGTCAAATCTTGAAGCGCCCCGTCGGCGTAAAACCCGGTGACGATGATCCGCATCGGATCACGGGTACTCGTGAGATTGATAGACGGAGGAAAGACCTCGATCTTTTGCGGCTGGCCGACTTGAATCGGCTCGAGCTTTTCCAACTCGTCCGCAGCCAAAGCCATCTGGGTTGTAGCCAGCACCGCTAATATCCAAGTCAACGCTCGCATGTTCATTGCGTGTCCTTTCGTTCCAAATCCGATGCAAATCCTAAACTGATTCCTAACTCAAGATCCAAATCCCAAGAAGGGGCAACCCAGAATCTCAATCTCCGATTTCCAGCGGCAACTCCAGCGGTACGATCTGGCCGGACTTTTTGAATTCGCCATAGGCGACCAAACGCAAATTGTGTTTGCTTGGCGCGGCGTCCTTGGGACCGGTAATCGTGACCTGGTAAGTGTCTTTGTCGGGTTTGACTGCCGACGTGAAGCCGGCCGGCAAACCGTTAACGAACAAGTTAATTGGGTCCTTGAATTCGGCATTTTTCCGTTCGAGCGTCACGTTGAATTGCGTCGTCCCCTGTGCACGCGTGAACTTCACCGGATTCGTCGCACTGGCGACGTTGTAGAATGCGGGCAGTTCCGCCGCAACTGACGAAGCAATCAAACCATCCACCCACGCGGGTGGAAACGCTAATTGCGGCCAGCGGCCCTTGAGCGCCGCCGCCGTCGACATCGAGACCCGAAACGGCCGTCCGTTGATTGTCGCAGTGCCGACCAGACGCAAGAGTTGCAAAGCCCCAGCCGCTTGTCCAGGCGGTGGAAGCACGATCACGCGATGCTCGACCGCCTTCTCCGGAATTACACCATTCAACAACGTGAAGCCTGGTGTGGCCGACTCGACCGAAAGTTGAATGGGCCCGTCATACGCGCGACGCGCGACTGTGATTGTACAGGCCAACGCTCCCTGATTGATGGGAGGCGAGAACCTAGTGCGTGTGTCTTTGTCTTGTTTCAGCGTCAGCGAGAAGCCGTCGCTCAGCTCCATCTCGACTCGATAGGCGTACTCCGGCCCGCCACGGCCTAACAAGTCCTGCACCAACAGTCCGTACATCCCGTCGGCCGGAAAGGTGAACGAGACTGAAGTCTCGTCGGCATCATTAATGGGAGTCTCGGCTAGTTGCCCCCCCTCCGAATTCAGCAGCCGCATGATGAGATAGCTGGGCGAACCCAGGCTGCGCGACACCGCGTTGAATTGCATGGCCTGTCCCTTGGTCGCGGCAAACTGGTAGTAATCGCGATCATGGGCTTCTTGAAACGTGCCGTTCACTGCACAAGGCAATGAGATGAGCGTGGCAATTTTCAGGTCGTTGTTGGGTTCCGCTTCCACGATGTCAGGCAGGCGGCTGGTGACGATGGTCGCCATGCCGGACGATTGGCCATTGGGGAGTTTCGCGCCGATCGTTTGCCGGCCGCTTGGCCCATCGTCGGGCAGCCTCAGAAAAACCGGAGCCGCGGTATCCGCCAACGGACCGCTGAACCGAAATCGCATGGTCGAACCAAATCGACCGCCCAACGGGTATGGGGAGGAAACGAGTGGGAAGTCGCCGACTCGTAGCCGATATCGACCGCCGCCGCGGAATTGGTTGTCGCGAAGTTCGAGCAGGTAATCGCCATCCGCCGGAATCGTAATAGAAAAACGACAATCCGCGCCGAAGCTCACATCATCGTCGACCACGAGCAGTTCTTTGCCGGCTGAGTCCAACAGACGCATCACTGGGTCCAGCGTGGAAGCCATCCGCGCCGCCACTACCTCCACCGAAACTCGCTGATCTTTTTTCGCCGTGAATTTGTAAAAATCAAACGCCGTACCGTCGCACAGTCCGTCGACCGCTGTCGGCAACGTCAACACCTGAGCCTGGGGAACAGCGTGGTTTTGGCCGCCATCGGCGGCACTGGGCAGATCGTCGATCATCACGAACAGCGGGTCTGAATTCCCTACGGCGTTGCTGACAACGATCCCGCCGATGCCGACCGGAACTTGGGCGTCGAGCGTCACCTTGCAGACCCGGCTGGCAACGTCCTTTTGCTCCGGCGGAACTGGAACCAGCTCAAATTTGCCAGGAAAGCTGCTCCATATATTTAATGCGCCATCGAGCTTGGCCCCGTGCAACGTGATCTCCACGGTGTGGCCCGGCCGAGCCGCCGCGGGGATCGAATGCGACACCGACGGCTCCGCCATGGCGAATTCGGTTATCTGCAACGTTGTCACACAAACCAAGACAAAAAGGTGGGCTCTCATGCGCGACCCCAGGGTGTGTATTTGCGTTCGGGTCAGGTAGGCGTGGCTATTCTGAACCAAACCGGGCGCACCGTCAACAAACCGCCGCTTCACGGATCAGACTTAGACATTCGTCGATGCGGTCGCGATGGGTGCGGAAAGAAAGAATGCAGATGCGAATCACGAACCGGCCGTCCAGGATCGTCGACGTCAACAGCACCCGGCGGCTGGCGTTGATCCGCGCCAGAAACTCGCGGTTGCGTTCGTTCGCTTCCGATTCGCTCCAGTCGGGTCGATGTAGGCGGAAGGTGACAATCGAGAGCATGGACCGTGCGACGAGTTCGAGGCCGTTGATCTGCCGCAATTCCTCTTCGACATATCGTGCCAGGTCAAGTTTCTCGTCCAGGCAGCGTCGGAACGGTTCTACGCCGTGCATTTGCAACGGCAGCCAAACCCGCAGGCCGCGAAAGTCTCGCGATAGTTCTGGAGAGATATCGCAGAAGTCCACGAATTCGTCGCTGTGGGCTGTCGCCGTCATGTACTCGCCACGCATCGCAAAAACTTGGTGCAACAGTTCGCGGTTTCGCACCAACAAGCAACCCGTTCCATACGGCAGGAACAGCCCTTTATGCGGATCCAAGGTGACCGAGTCGGCGCGGTCGATACCGCGCAACGCCGTCCGCCCGCGTTCCGTCAACAAAAAGAACCCACCGTAAGCCGCATCGACGTGCAGCCAGATATGTTCCTGTGCCGCAACGTCGGCGAGAGCTTCGAGGTCGTCCACCGCACCAGTGTTGGTCGTGCCGGCGTGCGCGACAATCGACAGCGGCAAGCGTCCCTGCGCCCGATCCTCACGAATGAGGTCGCGCACGCACTCCACGCGAACCCGCCGTTGCTCATCGACAGGTACTCGCCGGATGTTGGAGCGCTTCACACCGGTCAGGATGGCCGCCTTGTCGACCGAATGATGCGCCTGATTCGAGGTATAGACCACACCACGGCGGAAATCTTCCGGCAATCGTAACTCGCGCGCCGCGACCAACGCGGACCAGTTGGCGAGCGACCCGCCGCTAGTGAGAAACCCGCCCGCTTCCGGGGCATAACCGACCAGATCACAGAACCAACGAATGACCGCCGACTCGATCGAAGCCACCACCGGCGCCGCGGACCACAGTCCCGGGTAACGGTTCGTGATCAACGACATCAGGTCCGCGAGTGCCGCTTCGGGCAATCCCCCTCCAGGAATGTAGGCCAGGTACCCCGGTCCAGCCGTGTTGAGCGAAATCGGAAACACACGCTCGAAGAGTTGCTCCAGAATCTCGTCGAACGGCCGGCCGTGCTCTGGCCATGGTCGCAGGACAGCGCGGGCGTGTTGTTCCGCCTCTTCCAGATTCGCAGCCGGCTGCTGCGAAAGTGTGTCGAGAAACTCCGCGATTCGATCCGTCGCCAGGCCCACAAGGTGGCGAAATTCGTCGCCACTGGGCTCCAGCGGATGCTCACGGTCATTGGTCATTGGGATTTGGGATTTGGTCATTTGTCTGGGGATTTGGTCATTCAACACCGGTCCGCTGCTCATACAGGTCATACAATTCAAAGAACACCTCCCGGATATTGCCCCCGTGTTTCTGGAAGCTCAATTGCACGTCGTGGTCGCGGATACGGAGCGGTTCACAAGGTTGTATTTCACGAACAATCGCCTGCGTCATTTCCAGCGATGGGGCTGTCCGCAGCAGCATTGGCAAACCGGTCGGCTCGTGAGATGACACCAGCAGCCCGCAGCCTTGTCCTGTACAAATGCGACGGATCAAAGTGCGTGTCCAGCCGCCGAGTTGCTCATAGCCGTCAACAATTACCTGGGTGGTAGGTCCCCATGTTTTCAGGTCGGCTCCGGCAATCGGCAACCGCGATTCACCCGCCCGCAACGTGAATTGCCGCACGTCTCGTCCGGCGTCTTTTAATACAGGAATCAGCGTCTCAATCAACGTCGATTTTCCAGAACCATGTGGTCCAATGATCTCGCCCCGCCAGCTCTGTTGCCGGAGCGTCGCGACAACATCGGCCCACGGTCGACCATTGATAAAGCGGTACGGAATGACGCCGGGACGCACGGACCGCGTTGCAAACGGATTCCGCTCTTCCAGCCGGCGCGCGATTTGTTCAGGGGTCAGATTCATCGACGCTGGGTGACGCGATAGTTGCGGAGCTCGTTCAACTCGAATGGAGGGCGAGTCGATTCCCCTCACTGTCCATGATGATGGCGCGATGGCCATAGGGGCCAATCGGGTGTGGGGATTGCAGTACGGTGCCACCCTGAGGTGAGACTGCCGCCACGGCGGCGTCGAGTCGCCCTTGACAATTCAAGTACAACAGCGGCCCACGGTCCGACGGCGGCGCATCGGGTTTAACGAACAGGCAGGCGCCAACCTCGTTCTCCTCGTGCGGCAGGACGCCAATCGCAAAGCCGGGGTACTCCTCTTTTTTGACCGCGCAGCCTAAGACAGCCGAGTAGAAACGAATCGCACGGTCCAAATCGAGACAAGGAATGTCGACCCATACAATTTGGTTCGCCATGGCGCCCTCCAGGACTGCGAGAAAAAATCTTTTGCAAGAATTACGGCGATCGAACGGAGATTGTTGGTAATGGATGGGTGGTCTGCACGCAAGTGCTTTATGTTGTGGTCCACCGTCGGCTTCCGTTCGGGGTGAATTGTGAGCGCCGCGTCGGAGGATTTTTAGTTCACAGCACGCGGTTTCATTGCACCGGAGACTAGAAAGCCATATTATCGTTAACGTTAAACAGGCCGCGGGGGTGGCCGCTGCAGTCTTTCGATCGGACACGTTCGTGTCTTGCTTGTAAGTAAAAGGAGCATACCCTATGTCGCGCTCGTTGTTTCTGGTTCATCGCCTGAAGGTAATCCTGTTCTCGTCCGTCTTCGCGGGAAACCTGATCTGCGTTTGGGTTGCTCTGGCCGCGTCCAAGGAATCCGACCAGTCGTCGGCGGAGGGCCTCGTCAAGGAAGCCCTGCATCGCGAATTGTACGGACTCCAAACGCAGCGCGACCAATTGCTGGCGGATGCCGCTCGACGTGCTCCCGACTTTGGCCCGGCGCAGTGGCATCGTGGATTCGTACGGGAAGGTGCCGATTGGCAGTCGGTCGAGGCGTTGATCCGCCAGGAAGACCGGACGCCGGCGGAGAAGGAGTACGAACTCAAGCGAGCCGAGTTGAAAGATACAGTTGACGGGCACCTTTCGCTGGCCAATTGGTCCCGAGATCACAAGCTCGAGCGACAAGAACGAGCGCATTTGTCGCGCGTGTTGGATTTGAACCCGGAACATTCCATCGCCCGCGATCGGCTGGGATTTCTCAACGTGGGAGGCGAATGGGTAACCAGAATCGAGTCGCGCGCTCAAACGGATCGAGCCGCAAAGGAGAAAGCAGCTGAGGATCGGTGGCGCCCAACTTTATTGGACGTCCGCCGGGGAATCGTGCAGGACAATCCTCAACGACGGCGGGCGGCGCGGGAAAAGCTCGGCCAAATTAGCGATCCCTACGTAATCCCCGCTCTCGAGTCATTGCTGTCGACCACCTGCGAAGAGGCGGCGCTCGCGGTCGTCGACGTACTGTCGCGTATGACCGGACCCGAGTCGGTCGATGCGCTGATTCGCCATGCCGTCTTTTCTCAATGGATGCTGGTGCGTGAGACCGCCGCGGAGCGATTGCGATCTCGCCAACGTGAGAGTTTCGCACCGGCCATGATTGGCGAGATGTTCAGCACGACGACTTCGCAGTTTCAGGTCGCAGCATTGCCCAACGGGCGACTTGGATATCGGCATGTCATGCAACGCGAGGGGCAAGACGAACGGCAAGTGTTGGTGCTTGACACCGAGTACTCTCGAGTGCGGCGTATCGGCGGCAACGGACAGGAAACTCTGTTCCGGGCATTCAGGGACTCACTGACGGGCGTGAGCCAACGGGAGGTAGCAGTCACTCAACGGAACTTCCTGCAGCTCACCATGAACCAGCGCCTGACCGAAGCGCTGAATATTGCAACCTACCAACAGTTGCCCGCCGACCCACAGCGCTGGTGGCAGTGGTGGGATGACGAAAACGATGTCGTGCGAACAGGGGCCAAGCAGACTCGCCAGCGCCAACAATACCAGCAAATATCGGTCGCGGATCGTCGACCCCAGCTCCCCTCCACAGGCATGCAAAGCAGCAGCGCGGGCCGTCAAGCGGAGTGTTTCGCCGCCGGTACGCAAGTCGTGACGCGTCGCGGCACGTTTGCGATCGAAACGATTCAAGTCGGAGACTTAGTACTCGCTCAACAAGTCGACACGGGTGAGGTGGCTTTCAAGCCAGTCTTGCGCACGACAGTGCGCCCGACCGGAAAGCTGGTCAAGTTGCACGTCGGACGTGATACGTTCGAGACCAGCCAAGGACATCTCTATTGGGTCGCTGGACATGGCTGGAACAAAGCCCAACATCTCGATTCCGGGATGCAACTCCATTGCTTGGAAGGTTCGCAACCGATCAGCAGCATCGAGGCTGGGACGAATGCTGAAACCTATAACCTGGTCGTTGCCGATTTTCACACCTATTTCGTCGGCCACGAACGAATCCTCTCACACGACGTCACGGGCCGTCAGCCGACCGACGCGATTGTGCCCGGTCTGAAGTACAGCGACTAACGACCACTCGCGCGGCGACATTTCAGTGTGGCACGACGCTCCGCGTCGTGAATTGACGACGCGGAGCGTCGTGCCACACTAAATACGGCTTGAGCCGCCGTACGATTTTTCCAACGGCGCTACTTATTCGGCGTCGACCATGCCATCGGCGGTCAACCCCGCTCCTCTTTCTTGCGGGCCACGCCATCCATTCCGACTTGGCTCAAGCGGCTTTGTCGTCGGCTCCGATGTGGAATTCAGGCATTCACGTTCCTTCCGCATTCAGACCATCATGGCCAGCAAGCCTTCGGCTTCGGGATCGACCAGTGTGCTGGCCTGGTATTGGGCGGACTCGCGCCGTCCCTTTTCAAGCCTGGCCTTTATTGTGCCAATGTTGCTGGCGTATGAAGCGGGAGTTTTGTGGCTGGGCCCCGGCGGATTGCGAAACGGAGCGGATGTTTGGCTACGGCAACTGCTGGATAATCTCGGCTTCACCCATTTTCTCTTGCTCCCGGTGCTGACCTGCGGCATCTTGCTCGGATGGCATCATCTGCGGAGGGAGCAGTGGCGCGTTGGTTGGATCGTGTTGTATGGGATGCTTGTCGAATCGTTGGTATTGGGCTGCGGCCTGATGGTCATCGCGCATGTTCAAAGTTCGGTGTTATTCCTGGGCCAAGACCAGGGGAAACTGAGTCACCTGATCGCCTACTTCGGAGCGGGGATTTACGAAGAAATGCTGTTTCGTTTGATGCTCGTCCCGGCATTAGCCGCCGTGTGTCGGTTCGTTGGAGCGTCTCGCGGCCCAAGCTTCGTGTGTGCCGTCGTCGCGGCCAGCCTGCTCTTCGCGGCAGCGCACTATCAACTCGATTTTTCCATCGGTACGTGGCGCGTGGGAATCTCCGTCGGTGATCACTTCTCGTGGATGAGTTTCTTTTTTCGCGTCAGCGCCGGCGCGTTTTTCTCAGCGCTGTTTTTGTACCGCGGATTCGGCGTCGCGGCCGGAACCCACGCGTGTTACGACATTTTCGCGACGTTGGTGTAGCACCAACCGGAGTGAATGGCACAACGCGCTGTCGCGGTACGAGATTCAAGCGCATGACGCGAGCAGATTGTCAAGTCACGATTTTTGCGTCGCGCAAAGTGGCTTTGTCGCGTTCGCGCGCACGGCTTATAATGCCATTCGACATCCACATTGAAGCGACACCCACGACAAGGAACCAACATCGTGCTGTCCGTCCGACCGAAAGTCGCCGAATTGACTTTTCAACTTTATGGCCGCTCCTTACATCCCGAACTATTTGAAATCTTCAAGACGGCAAAGATCGAACGCGGCGGCTATTCGGCGAGGGTCGACATCACCAGCGCCGGGCACATCGTCACGTGGCGTTACGCCGGCCTCACGCTGACGGAAGTCGCGGCTTCTGCCCAGCATCCGCTCCCCCAAAAGCGCCGGCTCATGTCCTACAAGTTGAAAGGCGAACGGCACGACCGCGTCGAGTGCCGTGGTGGCGTCACCTACCAAGTCAGCTTCCAACTTGAAACCGTCACGCCCGAGATTTTCTGGCATTTCCAACAGGAGCTGACGCACGACGCCGAGCGCGAAGGGTTGTTGTACCAATTCGAAGCCAGCGGCCGGCTGTCGATCGGAGCGCTGAGCTACATCCATTTTGAGACTCGCAATCGAAATTTGCTCGTGCAAGCCTTCCACACCTTCCCCGACGATTATGCG
>CAZFLF010000049.1:0-14400 GCA_964519825.1 uncultured Pirellulaceae bacterium
GCCGACGCGCACATCGTTGGTTTCCATGAGATGCGTCACGCCCCAATCAAGAAAGCCGTATCGGCAGGCGTTCAAGAGACCGAGCGACAGTCCCAGAAACCACAGGGTCGGATTGTACAGCGTCCAATAGAGGCCAGCGGAAAACGAAAGCCGCTGTGCCTCGGGAAATAATCCACAACGATTGTCCTTCGATGACGTTGTGCCATCGGCGGGTGTTTCGCGCAGATAGACCAGCATGAAGATGGCGGTTAAGGCTAAGAGAATGGCTGGCACATAGAACGCGCCTCTCCAGCCAAAGTACTCGGCCGACTGCCCGGCGATGACGTACGTCAGGCCGGTCGTAATTTGGTAACCGGTCCCAATGATTCCAATTGCGTGGCCGCGCCGAGGGATCGCGACCCAGTTCGCCGCGACGCGTACACAGGGGGTCCAACCCAGCGATTGACAAAAGCCGTTCGTCGCCCAAACAAATAACAAAAAAAAGAATCCTGCGCTGAAACCAAACAACGCGTTGAGCGCCGCGGAACCGAACATTCCGATCGCCAACATCACACGAGGCGAGACACGCTCGGACAGTTGGCCGTTCAGTAACTGCCCCAACCCGTACGCGATTTTCAACGACGCCAGGATCCAACCCACTTCGTCGGCGGCCAGTCCCAATCCGCCGTCGGCCACAGGCGATTTCATCCCTGATACCGCAACCGAAACGTTCGTGCGACAAAAATAGAACGCTCCGTAGGTCAGCCACAGCGTCCAGATGACGCCACTCTCTCCCGGTAACAACAGCGTGGACGGCGGATGGGGTGAAGCGGTACTGGTGCCGAGTGCTGGTGGCTTGACGGTGGTCTCTCCCATCGCAACGATCCCCAGTCAGTTGGCACGTGTGGCCGGCGCAGAGGCGATCGCCACAGGATCTTGAACGCGACACCACCAGTATCTTTCGCATCTTCGATTCGAGTAATCGCTGGCTATCAAAGTCATGGAGACGAGTCTAGCATCATGATCGCACGATTTCAGCCACAGCCTGCCGGCGAAAGCCAGCCGAAACGGGCGAAACTTGTGGAGTCTTTCCCGGTTAACATTCCAAGAGTGGTGTCAACTCGCCAACTTCACTGCGGTGGACAATTCGCGCAGAAATGTTGCGATGTCGGCGGACGTGTTATAGCCGTGGATCGCGACGCGCAAGCGGCCGGCGTGGGACATAATGTGGATGTTCTGGGAGCGAAGCCGCTGGGCGATGGTCTCCGCGGCCGGGTGTCGGAACGCGAGAATTCCGGCCACTGCGGATTCGTCGCGAGGAGTCAAGAGCTCGACCGGCAGTCGAGCGATCTCGCCGAGGCATTCGTGAACTAGTGGCCGGGCTGCCTCATCAATAGCGGACACACCGATCGTCCGCAGATACGCCAGTGCCGCGCGGATCGCGTAGATTGCGGGAAAGTTCGGCATGCCGACGGCGAAACCCGCCGCACCCGGCTTGCTTACGGCGCGATCGAATCGCGACGGCCCAAAAGCGTCTTCCAAGTTCAGCCAGCCCCCCGCCGGA
The DNA here is from genome assembly GCA_964519825.1 of uncultured Pirellulaceae bacterium. Classification (GTDB taxonomy): domain Bacteria; phylum Planctomycetota; class Planctomycetia; order Pirellulales; family Pirellulaceae; genus CAZFLF01. Next base: position 1,544 of record CAZFLF010000049.1, read on the forward strand.
ACGTGCCAATCAGCAGCTCTCGCAGCCGGCACTCCCACCAATCCGCCACCGTGGCTCGCCAAGATCCATTTGTGCGTGCTGCTGACGATCAGATCGGCCCCTGCCAAATCCAATGGGATCCGCCCCAAGGCTTGAGTGACGTCGACCGCCAACAGTGCCGGTGAATGCTGATGCACGACCTCGGCAATCGCTGGCAGCGAGATCCGACAACCGTTGAAGAAACTCACCAGCGAAACGGTGACAAGTCGTGTCTGCGTGGTCAATAATGCGGATAAGTCTTCGACTCGGAGAGCTCCCTCGCGAGCTCTCCAGACACGAACGCTTGCCGGGCACGTTGGTTGCAACCACGGCGTCGCGCCGGCGGGGAAGTCGAGATCGTTGATCACCACTTCATCCCCCGAGCGCAATTGCAAGGCGAGCGCCGCGAGGTTGTAAGCCTCTGACGAGCAAGAACAAATGGCAATCTCTTCGGGAGTCAGACCGTACAACTCCGCGACCAGCGACTTGGTTTCGGCGAGCGCTGCGAAGTGGCGCTCGCGGCCATCCATGCCGAGCTGCTTGTCGCGGAAGTATTGTTCGAGCGCGTCACGGACGTCCAACGGTGGAATACCTTCCGCAGCCGTGTTGAGGTAAGTCATCTCCTCCAGCGACGGAAACGAGCGGCGGCGAGATTCGGCTGTCAACATAGAGTTCGCTCCGAAGCAAGAATGCAGAAGCCCGGTGACCAAAATCGTAACGCGGGCTCGGTCATCAACCCAGCAGGCTGAAGCACAATTATTTAGCTGCGACAGAGCATTAGCCACGCAATCTAGACTGTCTGCGACCAGTCGGTTGCTGGACCCTTAACGAGCAAAAGGGGGTAAGACCGATTACCATTCATGACCCAAAGTGTTCGTAGCGGGCGTGTCCGCTGCGCTGAGCTGTCATGTGACGGCAATCGAGTCCAGTCAACGTTGCACCAAATGGTATTTCCACGCCGGCGTGAACCTGAATGGATGGACGATTCGGGATTGGATCCCGATCGGCATCGCCATGCGCTCGCCGGCTTGCAGCGAATCAATACGTGGACTCGCAGTGGAATTGCTATTTGGCATTCCATCGAGCGACTCGCTCGGACTCAAGGGCTTACTGAAATCAGCATCCTGGACTTGGCCAGCGGTGGCGGTGACGTTGCTTTGCGTATCGCACGTACGGCACGCGAGCGGGGGCTGCGAGTTCATCTCACCGGCTGTGATTTCAGCGCCGTCGCGGTTGCCGAGGCGCGGCGGCGAGCGAGCAAGTATGGTGAGTCGTCGGCCGAGTTTCTGGAATTGGATGTGTTAGCGGGTGAACTTCCCGGCGATTACGACATCGTAATGTGCACGTTGTTCCTGCACCATTTGGACAAACTGCAAGCGGTTGCACTCTTGCGCCGAATGGGTCAAGCTGCCCGCCGAATCGTTCTTGTCGATGATCTCCGTCGCACGAGGTTAGGTTATTGGTTGGCGTGGACCGGAAGTCGTCTGCTAAGCCGCTCGCCGGTGGTGCACAAAGACGGACCGCTTTCTGTATCCGGCGCTTTTACGCCGCAAGAGGCCGTGCAAATGGCCGCCGAAGCTGGCCTGCCAAATGCATCGTTTCAAACACATTGGCCGCAACGGTACTTGTTGAGTTGGAGCCGTCCACGTTCATGAATATCTGCCAAGACAACTCGCTGTGGGATGCAGTCGTGATCGGCGCCGGGCCGGCCGGAAGCGTCGCCGCGATCAGACTGGCCGATGCCGGACTGCGGGTCATATTGGTAGAACGCAAATCATTCCCTCGAGACAAAGTTTGCGGCGGTTGCTTGAACGCGCGAGCATTAGCAGTGCTGGAAGAAATGGGCCTGGAACGAGTCGCTCTGGAGTCAAGTGGTGTCGGGGTGCAACAGCTGTCGTTGCGCGCCGGGGGACGCAGCCTCGAGGTGCCGACTCCGGCAGGAATGGCGATTTGCCGCAGCGAATTCGACGATCGCCTGGCGCGCGAAGCCTGTGCGCACGGCGTGAAGTTCGTCACCGGTGTGACGGCCAGCATCGTGCCAGCAAAATGCCACACCAACCTCCCCCAAAAAAACCAAGAATATCATGAGATTCGGCTGGATTCGCTGGGACGAGATACTAGTACCATTCAGGCGCGGATTGTTGTACTGGCGGGTGGATTGCATTCGGCGAGTCATGTCGCCCCACACTTATTGGTGGCACGGATCTCTCCAGCTTCGCGCATCGGCGCCGGAACGCTGATGGCGACCGCGCCGAACGAATTCACCGAGGGGACGGTGTATATGAGCGTTGCGGACGGAGGTTATGCCGGGGCGGTTTGCTTGTCAGATGGCCGGCTCATTGTTGCGGCGGCGTTGGACCGGGATTTTGTTCGCCGAAGTGGCAACGTCGCCTCAGCCGTCCAGACGATTTTCGCGGTGAACGGATGGGGTGCTGTTACTTTTACGGACCCGCACGCTTTTCATGGCACGCCACAGCTCACTCGCACGGTGATTCGGCCGGCGGCTGAGCGACTCTTCGTGATCGGTGATGCCGCTGGTTACGTCGAGCCGTTTACTGGCGAGGGGATGGCGTCCGCGCTCGTAACGGCGACGGCGGTCACGCCGTTTGTGATACGGGGTGTCGAACAATGGGAGTCGACGCTGGCCGTCGAATGGACTCGCGAACATCGGCAGCTGATCCAGCACCGGCAGTTGTGGTGTCGAGCCTTTGCCGCTCTGCTGCGCCATCCTCGGTTGACGCGGATCGCTGTCTCGGTCACATCTCGCTGGCCGAACCTGCCCCGCGCTCTCGCACGACAAATCGTAGGAAAGACTTCCTTCCGGCGATCCAGTAGTGTGAAGGGATCTCACGAGCCGGCAGCATCACTCCTGAAGACGTTGTAATCATGAGCCTGCAAATACTCGGAATTGGAACCGCGACTCCACCCCACCGGATCGCGCAGCTGGAAGCGGCCGAGTGGGCGAATTCCATGTCGTTGGATCCATCCCATCGTTCGACGGTGAGCAAATTGTATCGGCGCGTCGGAGTGCGAACGCGACACAGCGTGTTGCTCACGGCTTCCGCCGATGGTATCCCGGCACACAAGAAATTGTATAAGCCGCCCACTTCGGCTGAGGACCTGGGCCCTTCGGTCGCTGCTCGCATGCAAGCCTACGAAGCGTCGGCTGGACCTTTGGCAATCGAGGCGGCGAGGCGAGCCCTAAACGATGGCCGATGTGCCCCCTCGAACATCACACACTTGGTGACCGTTTCTTGTAGTGGATTTGCAGCCCCCGGGCTCGACATCGCGCTAATTCGCGAACTCCAGCTCCCTTCGAGCGTGCAACGGACCCATATCGGTTTCATGGGTTGCCATGGTGCGCTAAACGGATTGCGGGTCGCTCGAGCCTTCGCGGAATCCGATTCGCGGGCTTGCGTGTTGTTGTGTGCGGTCGAACTGTGCAGCCTGCACCATCAATATCAAGGTGCCGCCGACCAAATTGTTGCCAACGCCTTGTTTGCGGACGGTGCCGCGGCACTGGTCGGAAGATCGGGGCGCGTGGCCGGCGACGGCCAGGACCTTGGCTGGCAGCTTGTCGCCACGGGCAGCACCGTCATACCGGAAACGGAATCGCTGATGTCTTGGCAGATTCGTGACCACGGTTTTCAAATGGGACTATCCCCACAAGTCCCCGTCGTGATCGAACGTGAATTACGGCCGTGGGTCGAGCGCTGGCTCGTGGAGCATCAACTGGCGATCGACCAAGTGGGATGTTGGGCGATTCATCCCGGCGGTCCGCGAATCCTGCAGGCTTGCGCGACAGCCCTCGGGCTAACTGCCGACCAATTGCAAACCTCCCAGGACGTGCTGGCGGACTATGGCAACATGTCCTCACCGACTGTGTTGTTTATTGTCGAGCGGTTGCGTCGAGAACGAAGGCGACCACCGTGCGTGATGCTGGCATTCGGCCCGGGGATGACGGCCGAGGCGGCACTGTTGGCTGAGTCGGCTCAATAAGCCGTGCACCGCAACGCTCGAGAGGGCAAGGCTCCTGCCGAGCCGCGTGAAATCCCGTTTTTGATCCGAAGCATTTGTCATTTTTTATTCCACCGCATTCTGACACCGTCGGCCTCTCCCAATTATTCGGCGGCAATCCATCCCGATGCCAGAAGCGGGTCACGTGCCAAGTTGTGTTGCGCCGGTGTTCAACGCGGAGTGCAAATAAACGTTAAGACTCTCCTGAAATAGAACAAAGAACGAACATCGTGTTTCGCCAGGAATTCAAATCTTCTCGCAGCCCAGCCTGAATGTTCCCGCCAATTTCGGGAACACGATCGCTCGTGGAGCTTGTTTCTGCATCGTGTCCGCGAGCTGTCATTCGGCTGACAGATACTCTTATTTTCGGAGTTGATGAATCTCGCCGCTGTGCATTTCGGACGGCGCAATCAGACACCTACCCGGTCTGAATGTTAACGTAGGAACTCTTGAATCCATTGGACGTTGCCCTGTTCGGCACGGAAGGAAAGTCTCAATGACGTGGCGCGGCGTTGAATTGACAATCGGTCGCGATTATGCAGACTTGCGAGCCATCGGCGTGCAGAGTGACACTGCAGTCCGTGCACTACAGGTCGACCGTGATACCCAAAACCACAACGAGTAACTTCCTATGCCTGTCATCGTGACATTCGATCTTGAGAAACCCGAGACAAACGACCTGAACCGCATCCGTGGCTTCTTCGAGAGGCTTGGCTGGGAGCATCTTGGAAACACCGCATATCGATACCCGAAACTTCATTCACAGCATTTGACTGAAGATTGGTTCAATCACGTTGTCCCCGCGCTGATGATGCTTCGCACGTTCGCGCTAAATGCACCAAGTGCGGGTCTCACAGTCACGAAGTTTTCGATCGATGCACAGTCGTCGACTGGCTACAATCCAACGACAAATATTGGAACACTTCCGATGGATGCCAAGCACATTACATATTCGCAACCGTCTCAATCTGGTAAAGCGTTTGGTAAAAAGAAGCTGACGAAGTGGCTCGACAATATCGAATGGGCTTATATCAAAGACGAAAAAGTCGAAGACCTTGGGGAATAGCGAGCAGGCCGAACAAGCCGGTCAACCTGAGCTGCGGATCAGGCCTATTCTGAAATCGAAGTCACTTGGCCGCCGCTTGGTTACGTTGATCGATGGGCGAGGAACAAATGCCAGCAGCGATACGCATCGACATTCACATGGGTTCGTTTGGCGGCCTAGCCGCGGAGCGAAGCAAGTCAACTAAAGAATATCTTGATGCACTTGCCTCAAAACTGGCCGAGGCTGTTCGCGCATGCATCATGGAACATACAAATGACGTGTTAGACGAAACGGAAGGAATTATTACCGAAGGCGACACAATTCGGCCTCGCATTAAGGATGGACTCGGTGATCCTTGGCCGCCTCCGCCAGAGCCTTCAGAACCAGTGCGGATCGGTGATGGATTGCGAGAGTCTCTGGATAAACTAGCATCAGGCCAATGGAGCGACGGGCTGATGCCTGAAAATGCCTACGATGGCGGTAGTCGATACATTTACATTATTTGCGACTTCGGATGATTGTGATTCGTGGTGAGAAACTCACCTAGCAAAGCGATCAACCAAAGCGGCGGTTCGGTCGTGTTCTGATTTGAAGGTCACCTGGCCGCCGCCGAGTTATCTTGGTCATTCGCTGAATGGAGCTGCTAGGGATGAGCAACTACGAAGCGTGGACTCTCGGCGTTCGCGTCGCGGCGGCAATCTTGTCTGCTCTTATTGCGGTTTTGGCAATTTGGGGCGATTGGATTCGATACCTTCTTACCCCGCCGCGTCTTGTTGTTCGGCTGAGAAGTGAAAAAGGAGAGCTGGTTAATCAGTATGGGAAGAAGGCTCGATACTATCATCTTGTCGCCTCCAACTCCCGAATCTGGGCTCCTGCGAAGAACGTTGTCGTCTTCCTAATTCAGATTGACAGGCCCGGCCCTGGTGATGGTTGGACGAGATCCTTCGAGTCTGGCCCGATTCCACTTGTCTGGCAATACTCGGCGTACTACGTTGGCCAGTCAAACATCGGAAGGGAACGCCATTGCGATCTTGGCTTCATTGGCGAATCCCAAGACTTTGTGATAACCACACAATTCTCGCCGGAAGGCCTGGATCCAAAACTCAAGTCCAGGCAACGCATGCGCGTCCATGTTGTTGCTGTTGCCGACAATGCAAAGTCCCAACCCCTCGTGTTGGAATTGGCATGGGATGGTGTTTGGAATGACGGCTCTGATGAAATGGCAAAACACTTTTCGATCAAGCCAGTGTCACTTCGCTCGCCAGCTTGATGTGATGGACAATCAATCAGCGAACATCAAGGCGGTCGACCCGAGCGGCGGATCGGGTGTGTTTTGAATTTAATGTCACTTGGGCGCAGACGGGTTCCCTTTGCCGTTATCCCGTTCAGGAGGCAAACAAAGGCACGCGATGTTGTATGGCAAAGATATCTATCCTCGGAAATGCGGAGCTCTCAGCCAACGGCGGACTCACAGTCCCAAGTGGTTATTCTGTTCCATTTGAGTATCCGCCAGAAGAACTTCCGCCCGGCGGTGGTAAAGCCCTATTGAAAGCAGAAGAACCTTTTTGCGTGGGAACTCCAGACTTGTGGTTGTTTCGAGGAAAGGTCGTGCGGATAAAAGACGCTGAACGCCTTTCGGTGCAAGAGCAACGATTGGAAGTAATAAATGCCGTGCTGATGCATGAGCGGCGATACGAGAAACTCAGTCGACAAATGGATGCGTACGCCCAATTTGAGAAGACCGAATCGGCCCGCCGGGAGCGCCTTCCTGACAAAGTAAAGCTATTCGTCTGGCAGCGTGATGAGGGCAAATGCGTGCAATGTGGTTCCAATGCACGACTGGAGTTTGACCACATCATTCCGATATGTAAGGGTGGTAGCAACACCGAACGCAACATCCAGCTTCTTTGCGAAAAATGCAATCGCGAGAAAAGTGGGCATCTGTAGAATGGTGCCTGTCAAGTATCAAAGGAGAGGTTGGCCAGTTCCAAATTTGAGAAGGTGAACAGAGTATGACTATTTCACTGCAACTCGACGACGAGCAATCGCGGCGTCTTCTGGATGTCGCACGCGCATTGAACGTCGATCCCTCAGAATTAGCCAAAGCGGCCATTAACGATCTGGTGTCTCGGCCATCCGAGGACTTTGATCGGGCGGCGCGGCATGTCCTGGAAAAGAATCGCGAACTCTATCGTCGGCTAAGCTGATGCAATGGGCATGAATCCCCGAGCTGCGGCTGATACTCCGCAGCCACTTCAGTTTTGACACCCGTACGTTCCAGTGTCGGCGGCTGGGCCGTCAGTCTGACGAGGGTTGTTGCCGGGAAGTGGCCGCGTTCTCACCCGCGACCCCTTTCAAGTCGCCGACGATGGCTACGCGAAAGCCATGACCGGCGTCGACCGGGTCGTCCGGTTTTCCACCCGCTCGGGCACCGCAACGAGCAAACAGGGCGCCGGGATACCACGCGCCTCCGCGGACCACGCGAGAATCGGTCTTCCCAGCGACCGGGTCCACCAAGGGGATCGCGCCGGTGGGTCCTGGTGCGTACCAGTCTTCGCACCATTCATAGGCGTTGCCGAGCATGTCGTGCAGGCCGAACCGATTCGCTTGCTTCGTGCCGACCGGTTGAGCGCCATAATGGCCCTCGGCTGTGAGTGTCTCGTTGGTCCACGCGATCTGGTTCAACAGACCCGGATCATCGCCGACACCGTACAGCGACGCCGATCCACTGCGGCAGGCGAACTCCCACTGCGCATCTGTCGGCAGCGTGTAGGGCTGGCTTTCTTTCCGCTTGAGCCAGTTGCAAAACGCCCTCGCATCATTCCAACTCACCTGGACGACCGGCTGCTCGTCTTCGAGTTTCCAGCCATCACTGGGTGACTTCCAGACGTGACTGGGATGGCGTATCCAGCGGCCTTGATGGTGAGCGAACCCGCCGATTCCCGTTCGTTCCGCATCCGTCTGATACCCGGTGTCGTCGACGAACTGGCGGAACTGCCGAACAGTGACCTCACATTCGGCCATGTAATAGGGTGCCGTGAGGTACGTGCGGACAAATCCTTCTTTCTCGGCTGGGCTGACAAGGAAAGCGGGTGTGCCTTGGCTTTTCAGTTCCTCGACAATTCGCTGGCGAACCTTTTCCGGCGTACCCATGTCGAACGCACCAGGTGGAATCAATCGAAACTTCATTCCGAGCGAGTTGGTGAATTCGGCGGGAACTCCCAGGTGGTCCGCCCAGCCGCGTTGCAGCTGCGCCGCCTGTTCCGACGAAAAGGGAATCACCGCCAGCGGTGGCCGCGAACCCGACGTAGACCTGATGGCGGCCGCGAAACTTTCCGCGGCTTGCTGCTGCTGGCCGAGTGCTGCGTAGAACCGGCCTTGATGAATCCACGGCACCGGATCGTCGCCGGCTTTTTCCACGATTCTTTGCCAGTCGACGTCCGCTCGTGCGGCCATCCCCCATTTCTGCAGCAATTCGGCGCGGGCATACAAGGCAAGTACATCGCGACAGTTATCCGGATCGGTAGCGGCCAACTCCTCTTCGACCTTGGCCGCATCGCCGAGAAAACGGTAACCCCGCGCATAGGTCAGATGCAGCCAGGTATTCGAAGTTGCATCCTTGCCTTCGATCGCGTGCCATGCTTCCTGGCGGAGGAGCAAGGCCGCGGGGAGTTCCCACCAGTAGAATTCGAAAGGGGGAGCGAGGTGAAGCTGGCTGCTGTGGAAGGAGTCCCGACACGTCTGGTCGAAGAGCGATTCGGCTCTTTGGAGTTGCTGCCGTGCGCGATCACGTTGCCCGGCGCCCTGGGCTGCCAATGCGACCAGATAGGCGGCGCCGAGTTTCGTTGCGTAGCCTCCCAGAGAATCGAAGTCCGTGTTTGAAAAATGCTTGTTGAGGATTTCCAGCGCGGCAGCATGCTCTCCCGCGCGATGACTGGCCTGAGCCATACAGAAACCGTACCAGCTGTTCGATGCGGAGGATTCGTAGATGGGCCTTGTCCATTGCAGCAGCTTCTCGGCGGGCAGCGCCGGCGGGTTCAACATGCCGCTCACCCACGCTAGATGAAGCTGCTCGGAATTCGACCAGACTCGTCCACGAGTCCCGTTGCTTTGTTCATAGTTCGTACGGCAGTATTCCCGCAAAGCGTCCTCGCCCGCGGTTCCCGGAAGTAGGATCGCGAAACGCATATCCCACACGGGGCTGCCTGCTCGTTTGAGCTGTGCGTTGCGCCGCGAATGAACGGCCGCCAGTGGCCACAACCCAAGCGAACCGTAGGTGCGACAGATACGTTGCTCCTGCTCGATGATCCTTACATTCCATCGCGACTCCCCTGTTTGTTTCTCGCCGAGTTGCCCCAGTTCATTCAGGCATTTTTGCCAGATCGTGTGGGCCTCGCTTCCGCGGTCGCTGGCCAGATAGAGTTCGCCAAGTGAAACCTGTGTCGCGATACAATCGAGCTGCAGTTGCGGGGTGTTCCCGGATGACGCGGAGAATTCCTGCCACTGGCGCAGGGCCTCCTGGAGTGACTTTTCCGCCGCATCGAACTGTTGAAGGACCGTCTGCAACTCCCCCACGGACTGCAGCGTCGTGGCCGTAATCCGTGCGTTTCGCAGGGCTGTGGGCTGAGCCGAGGTTAATTCCTTGAGCAGATCGGCGGCTTGGCCGCGGGTGCGAAGCTTGGCCGCGTCGTCTCCACCATTCTGACCGGTTAGCTTACTAGCGCTTGCAATAGCGTCCAGCGCCACCTGCAACTGCTGGAAGTCTGGGCGTTGGCGTAGAGATCCAAACGATTCGTCTTTGCGTAGCGTCTCGGCGTTGAGGAAACCTGCATTGACGGTCTGTTGTAGAGTCTCGATCGCCAAATCGGCATTGCGTTTCTGTTCGGCTTGTGCCGCTTCGTCCAATTTGGTTACGTCGTCCAAGGGCCGCGCCAGCTCAGCGTAGACGGTGGCCAGTTGATAGAGTTGATCCGGCGTGTCGCGTGGCATGTTTTCGAGCATTTCGCGGGCCAGCCGCAGGGTGTGACTCGCTGCGGAGTCCTGCAGCAATTTCCGTTGGAAATGCGCGAGCTGTGTGTAGGCGCGGTACAGATCCTGACGAAGCCGAGCGATCGAAGGATTCTCAAAAACCAGCTTGCGTCGTACGGCGACCAGTCGCTCGCAGGATCTCAAAGCCTCATCGGACTGGCCGAGTTGCTCCTGGCTCGCCGCGGTGTTGCTCAGCCCAGTCGCCAACCAACCGCCGTATTGGATCGAATGCGGTTGCTGCTCGTAGGCGAGGGCGGCGTATTCCATGCCAGCCTGGTACATTGCCAATGCTTCGCTCTCTTTGTGTTGTCTTGCGAGTAACACCCCCAGGTTGTTGGCCGTTGCGCCCAAGTTGGCGAGATAGGCGGGATTCCGCGGGAACTCTCGGGTCAGTTCCTCGCGTAGTGAGAATGCCTGACGGTGGAGTGCGAGGGCGTCGTCGAATTTGTTCTGCTTCCACGCCTCGATGGCCTGGCCGTCGTAAGAATCACCAAGCCGGCTTCGCACTGCGGCATGCTTCGGCGCGGTTTGCAGGATCCGTTGGCAGAGCAGTACGGTATCGTTGAACCGGCGGTCGAAAAAATAGGCGTCAGCGAGTCCGCTGAGGACGGACACGTCGTCCGCGGCGAGTTGACGCAGCGCTTCGTACCGTTCGATCGCCTCCGTGTTGGCGGCCTTTGCCGCCGGATTATCGCCGAGATCGCTGTAGATCCGTCCCAAGCGGTAGTGCGCTGCGGCCAACTCCGCAAGCAATTGAGGATCATCTCCTTTTTCCTGCGTAAAGTCCGTGTAAAACCGGAGTGCGGCCGCCAACAACTCTTGACGCAAATCCTGCAGGCCGGGCACGTTCAATAACTCATTTTGGGTGACCTTTGTCAGATACTCGTCGACTGCCAACCGAGCCGTGGCATAATTGGCTTCAGCGCGCGACTTCTGCTGCCGCGCTTCGGTCAATGCCAACTCCGCCCGTTGTTTTTGTCTTTCCGCCTCTTCGCGAGCCTGTCTTTCCGTGTCGCGGGCGGTGACCGCCTGATTCCGGGCCCGTTCCACGTCCCGACGCGCCGCCTCGGCTTCGCCACGGGCCACCTGTTCGGCCTGCAGTCGCTCCTGTGCGAGCCACTCTGCGTGAGTCGCCCGCACCGCCTGCCAGGCACTGACGATCAACCCAGCCACAAGTGCCGCCGCGACCAGACCCGCAGTCAGCAGCGCGGCTCGGTAACGCCGGGCGAATTTCCGGAGCCGGTACGCCGCCGACGGAGGGCACGCCACAACCGGTTCGTCGCTCAGGTAGTGCCGGACGTCCGCCGCGAGGGCTGCGGCCGTCTCGTAGCGCCGGCCCCGGTCCTTCTCCAGCGCTTTCATGGCGATCCAGTCCAACTCGCCCCGCACCATCGTACTCAGCTTCTGCGGCTCGATCCGCCGATTGGCCGCCACCGACAGCAGGGTATCGATCGTGCTTAACTTGACACTCGGCTTGGGCGGTTCTTCTTCGCGAATGATCCGTAATAGTTCATCAATCGCGGCGGATCGCAGTCGTTTTCGATCGAAGGGTGTCGACCCCGTAAGCAGCTCGTAGAGGATTACGCCGAGCGAGTACACGTCGCTTCGGGTGTCAATGTCCAGCTGGTTCAGCTTGGCCTGCTCCGGGCTCATGTATTCCCACGTCCCCACAATCTGGCCGTAAAGTGTGAACATCGTCTTCTCGGTCAGCGTTTGGCTGATCGCCTTCGCCACTCCGAAGTCGATAATCTTCGGGACGGCCCGCTGGTCGTATTCGGCGATCAGGATATTGGAGGGCTTCAGGTCACGGTGGATGATCCCTTTCTGGTGGGCATGTTGGACCGCCTGGCAGATGGGAATGAACAGCTCGAGCCTTTCCCGGGGCGTCAAGTGCTGTTCGTCACAGTATTGGGTGAGCGGAACCCCCTTGACCAGTTCCATGACGAAATACGGCCTGCCCAACTCGGTTCGTCCCGCGTCCAATACCTTGGCGATGTTAGGATGATCCATCATCGCCAAGGCCTGACGCTCGGCTTCAAATCGCGCGATCACTTGCTGGCTATCCATACCAGGCCTGATGATCTTGAGGGCTACACGTCGTCTGACTGGCTCCTTCTGCTCGGCCATATAGACGACGCCCATGCCCCCTTCGCCAATCTCCTGCAACACTTTGTACGGCCCAATTTGCGTTCCCGGCCGCTCCCGTGGAGGTTCGTCCATCGTGAGTGCCGCCTCCGCGCTATTGGCAGATGGCAATGACTCCAGGAAGCTGCCCGGTTCCGTATGGGCTTTGAGTAATGCCCGTACTCGCCGGCGAAGTTCTTCGTCGGTACCGCAGTCGCGAGCCAGACGCTCCTCCCATTGCTCCGGCGCAACGCTCCTGATTAGTTCAACGAAGAGTTCCTTGGCTTTCTGGGGTTGATCGGTCATCGCAGATATCCCTGTTACAGAGTGCATCCACCAACAATGCGCCGTCCAGAAGGAATTCGTCCGGCAAGAAGCCGATTTTTTTTCAGGTCGTTGAAAGGGGTTCTTCCCCTCCCACGGCGCAGCGGAGCCAGGCGCGAGCGTAAGCCCATTGTTCGTACGCACTTGATCGCGAAATGCCGATTGCCTGTGCCGCTTCCGTCAACGAGAGACCGGCGAAATAGCGCAGCTTCACCAGTTGCACTACCTGATCTTTATTATATTATCAAAAAACAATATCCGCTTGTCCTTTTTCTTCCATGCCTTACTCCCTTTGCTCTTA
>CAZFLF010000050.1:0-14260 GCA_964519825.1 uncultured Pirellulaceae bacterium
GGTGCCGATATAGTTCCCCAATACGTAATTGTTTTTCGTCGCCTCGGAAACGATAAACACACCCGTCTGATTACCGGAGATGACATTACGCTTCCCACTCTCGGCCCCACCGATGATGTTGTTGGACGCGCCGAGAAAGATTCTTACGCCAATAAAGTTGCTGCGAGCACCAACCCGTAGTGCGTCGCCATTTTTGTTTGGGCCAATGTAGTTTCCTTCCACCCTATTTCCGGTCGTCCCATCTCCAATGATCGTTAGGCCGGTCGATATGTTGCCAGAGATCACGTTGCGCATCCGCGGCTCGGCTCCACCGACGATGTTGTTTGACGCGCCGAAGTTGATAACCACGCCGAAATTGTTGCTGTTGTCGCCGTCGAGCCGCGCCGTGCCTCCAAGGTTCGTCCCGATCTCATTGGCCAAGACTTCATTCTCCGTCGTGCCGACTCCCGTGATGTTGACTCCGGCCGAATTCCCTGAGATGAGGTTGCCGAGAATCTGAGCGATGTTTCCCTGTGCATCTCGTTTGCCGCCAATGATGTTCTTGGACGCGCCCCCCTCGATGATCACACCATCCTCAGTGTCGGTGTTACCCTCTAACAGGGTTTGGCCGTCGATATCCGTGCCGATGTAGTTTCCCAAGAGCCAATTGCGAGTCGTACCGGCATCTTGAATCTGCACGCCCGCAGTAATGTTCCCGGAAATGAGGTTCGAGCCAATCGTATTGTTCGATGCCCGAGCATGGATCAGTAAACCAACTTGATTGCCGAGTGGCTTCTCGCCGTCTAAATCGGTGCCGATCCGGTTGTCGAGGACCCAATTGTCCTGGCTCTCTCCACCTTGAATCGCTACGCCTGCGGTTCGGTTGCCGGACACGACGTTGACCGCCCTCTCGCCCGTCCTGCGGTTGATGCCAATGTAGTTGTCGCGTGCGTCATCGATCAGAATCCCGATATCGTTCATTCGCGCTGTGGTAGCATCCAAATTGGTCCCAATGAAGTTTCCCAGGACGTAGTTCGAGTTGGCGCCGTCGTCCATTTGAATTCCAGTTTGGTTGCCGGAAATGAGATTGCGCTTGTCGGGCGTGTTCCCCGCGACGCCGCCCGGTCCCGCTCCGCCGATCACATTCAGACGTGCGTTCGATCCCATGATATGCACGCCCACGCCGGTCCCCTGAACCAAAAATTCACCGCGCCGATCGGTGCCGATGAAATTGCCAATCACTTGGTTGGCCTGGGAGACTCCTTGCATGCGGATATGTTCGATCCGGTTTCCATACAAGACGTTTGCCTCGTCACCCGGACCGCCGATGATGTTCAGCGATGAGTCATGGAGGACGATCCCATAGGCATTCGGCAGCACGATCTGGCCATTCACCTGGGTGCCGATCTTGTTTCCCAAGATACGATTGCGGTGCGAACCTTCCAGAATCATTCCGAGACCATTTAGACCCGAACTTGCGGTCTCGATGCCCGAGATGATGTTCCGTTCAATCACGCTGTCGGTCGAACCGTAAAGATAAACTCCAATCGTGGCCAACGTGTTTGAGGGCGCGACCGTCGGGGCTGTTCCGGCGGGATCGGTGCCAATGAAGTTCGCCTCCACGTGTATGTCGTTGACCCAATCAATATTTACACCAATAAAATCTTCTTTCCTGAATGATGATGATTCGCGGATTACCAATCCCCGCACCGTGCTCCCGTGGGCGTTGGCGAAGAAATCCAGGACACCGTGGGCGTTGACGATGCCGCCGCCGTTTGGGTGCACGGTGCGATTTGGACCGTCTTCCACCACGATCATTGGCGTGCCGGGCGTGTAGCCAGGCGCCCTTGTGCCATCGATCAAGATTGGCTCAAAGATCACGAATCTTCCCTGCGCTACAGTGCCCGCAACGTTAAATAAGATTGTGTCAACTTCAAACGGATTGTTGTTTTGGTTGGCCATGTTGATCGCCGCGGCAAAATTCATCTGGCCGGGGCTACATTCCAGGGCACAAGTTACAGAGAACACTGCCAGGAGCGTGCGGCTTTCGAGTTGCTCCCCCAGGGGACGAAAGTACCGCCGGCGATTTTCGGAGGCGGGAGAGCGGCGCTGTGAGAAAAGCTGAGTGACCCGCCAGCCGTGACTTGGCGGGCTGGAGCCGCGGGAACGACGCGATGCGTTAAGATGTCGGAACATGGCCATGACCTCCTACTCCGTTGGACTTCGTGCGACGTGGCCCGTTGCAGGCTTTCTCAGCCGCCGTCGCTCAGAAATAAACTTCGACGCAGGGAAGATCAGTAAATGGCCTAACTGACGAGATTCGTTCACCGCGATTTGCATCGCAGCGTTCATGGCTTTTCGGCTCCGTTAGCGACAGCTGTTGTTTCGCTTCGCGTGCAGTAGAATCAAAGCAACCGTCCCCTCCGGCGCGCAAAATGAGCGCTGGAGAGACGCCAGGCCGGTGAGGAGCTTGCTTGGCCGTAAGGGCCTCACCGGCTGCTTTTCTTCTCTCTCGTCAGTGCTTGATACTTATTAGTTGATTACCCAAGAACAGGGACAATGAACCAGTTCGCGATTGGTCGATTAGTCGAAGCCGGCGATCAGTTGCTTTGCGGCAAAACTTTGCCGGCCAATTTGTATTTATTTCTCTGGGGAGCGGCTGCTGGCCACAGGCGACAGCACTGCGGCGATATGCAACGGGACTTTCCAGAGCTTCACGCTGCCGTCGTGGCTGCCGGAGAGGGCCCAGCGGCCATCGGGCGACAAGGCCACGGCCTGAATCGCCCTACTGTGCCCCTTGAAGACATGCAGTTCTTGGCCCGTGTCCAGCCGCCACAGTTTCAAGTTTTTGCGGTCCTCGCCTCCCCATGTGCCGGCCAGCGCAAAGCGCCCATCGGCAGTCACCGCAATCCGAGCCACTTGCGCCTGATGTCGGGAAATGTCGAGCTGCTGTCCGGACTCCGTCTCCCACCGGCGTACCGTCTCGTCCTGACCTGCCGTGAGAATCGACTTGCCATCGGGCAAGAACAGCGCGTGCCACATGCCGAGCTTGTGGCCGGTGTACCGTTTTAGCTCCTGGCCGTTCTCCACATTCCACAGGCAAACGGCGGGTTCATTCAGCTCTCCGCCCGCTGTGAGGACACGAGTACCGTCGGGAGAAAAGGAGACGCTCCACAGCCCGGAAGGAGCGCTGAATCGGCTGATCTCGCTCCAGTTCTCGACGTCCAAGAGACGCACGGTTCCATCATACGCGCCAATCAACGCCCGGCCGCCGTCGCGCGACAGCGCAATGCTTGTGATTCCAGAACCCCGCCCTTCCAAGCGATTTAATTCCTTGCCGGTATCGATTTCCCACAGGCAAACGCTCCAGTTCACGTCTTCAATTCTGCTCAGGAACCCGCAGCCGCTGCCGGAAAGTGCCCGCCGTCCGTCCGGAGTGACGGCCAGGGCGTACACAATGTTCGTGTGCCCATCAAATCGTTGAATCTCCTTGGCGGTCTTCAAGTCCCACACGCGGACCCAAGTGTCTTCGCCGGCAGTCAGAGCACGATTCCCCGCGAAGGCCACATTCCAGACCGTGCCGCGGTGACCATCCAGCGGCAGCACCTCATCGTCGGTGACGGTCGCCACGCGAGTTCCGTCGCGCTCGACCTCTACCGTTGAGCCGGGCGGCAGCTGCACCGTTGTTTGATTTCCGTCCTTGTCCCGAATCCGGACGACGATCACTTGCCAGGCCACCGTAGCGCCAAGCAAGATTGCCGTCGCCACGGCACCCAGCAGAACGCGGCGATTTCGCGACCACCAGCCCTGCGGCGCAGCCGGTCGCGGCATCGCCGCGGCGGTGACATCCCCCGATGTCAGGCGAGCTAGATGCTGGCCCAGCAAGCCGGCCACTTCAGCAGCGGACTGAAAACGGTGCGTTGGGTTCTTGGCATGCAGTCGCGCGATGATGTCCGACAGCCAATTAGGCAAATCCGGATCCGATGCGCGAATCGGCGCTGGAGAATCCTCCGCAATGCGCCGTAGCACGGCTAGGCTGCCGTCCGCCGCAAAGGGCGAACAGCCGGTAACCATGGCGTAGAGCACGCTGCCCAGGCTGAATAGATCGGATCGGTGATCCACGGGATCGCCACGGGCCTGTTCGGGGGACATGTACTCCGGCGTGCCGGCTATGACGCCGGGTTGCGTCACGACGGCATCATCCACGGCCCGCGCCA
Source organism: uncultured Pirellulaceae bacterium (assembly GCA_964519825.1). GTDB lineage: Bacteria > Planctomycetota > Planctomycetia > Pirellulales > Pirellulaceae > CAZFLF01. The sequence goes on from CAZFLF010000050.1 coordinate 4,197, forward strand.
AGCCGAAGTCTGTGATCTTGACTCGCTCGGTTCCCTGTTCGAGGAGGATGTTTGCCGGTTTGATGTCTCGATGAATGAGCCCCTGCGCGTGTGCCGCGGCAAGGCCATCGGCAATTAGCACGGCGATTCGGAGGACGGTTTTCAGGTCCAACGGGCCGACCTGCTCCAGTAGTTCTTGCAGCGATGGTCCGGAAATGTAATCCATCACCAGATATGGTAGGCCGTTGATCTCCTCCACAGCGTGGATGCCGATCACGTTGTCGTGACGGACCGCGGCGGCCGTCCGGGCCTCGCGCAGGAAGCGTTGGCGGGCCCGCTTGCTGCCCGCCAGGAAGGGGGACAGGACCTTGATCGCGACCGGCCGCTCAAGCTTCGAGTCGCGTGCTTTGAGCACGATGCCCATCCCGCCGCGGCCAATGACTTCCAGCACCGAATAGTGGCCCAGCCTGCCTAGCTGGCCCTCGTGCTGCGGTGGTTCTAAAAAGGAAAGCGAGACGCTCTCAGCTGGTGATTCGTCCGACGACGATGAAAGAGATGCAGACGGAGAAGCCAACTCCCGCGCTAGCTGCCAGAGGGTGTCGTCGCTGCAAGCCAATCCTTCCATCGTCTGTTGGCAATCGGGACAAGTATCGAGATGTGCCATGAGGTCGGCCTCATGCTCCTCCTGCAACCGGCCTTCGACGTGCTGCTGAAGTCGCTCGCGGCCAGGACAGTGGTGGGAAACGCTCATCATTCGCTCTCCCCCGGAAGAGATTCCGGCCCGTGCAGGCTCTGGATTTCCTTTTTGATACGATCCATCATGCGGCTCTTCGCGGTATAGACAGCTCCCACGGTCATCCCCAACGCATCGGCAGCGTCTTTAGCGCTTTTGTTTTCCACCGCCGTTAGCCAAAAGGCTTGCCAGGCGGCAACAGAACTGGAATTTCGCACCTTTTCTGCGGCCCAGGCAAACATCCGCCGCTGGTATTCGCTGTTCCAAAGGTCGTCATCTTCCTCACGAGCCGGCTGCTGCTCCAACCAGGCATGGGCACCGGTATCTCCACTCCCCGCGGGAAATCGCCTCCGCCGGGATTGATAAGTATGGAGCTGATGTCGGGTAACCTGCAGCAACCAGCCCCGGAATGATCCGCACTTTGGGTCATACTCAAACCGTTTCGCTGCACTTGCGACCGCCTGAAGCACCAACTGCGTCAGGTCGGCCGCGTCCGCATCCTGGAGTCCCCGTTGTCTTCCGAACGCATGAATCAAAGGGCCGTAGAGCTTGACGAATTGCTCCCAAGCATCCATGTCCCGCGGATCACGGATGCGAATCAACAGGCTCGGCCGCGTGGTCGGCGGCTCGTGTCTCGTCACGTTCTCTTCCATTAAGACTATTATCCCGGGGTTCAAGAACCTTACACGTTCGCGTGCGATTCGGGAGCAGAATTCGAGAAGAGTACTCGAATTTGAGCGGGAAGAGGTCTCAAATCCAACCCACCGCGCAAGAGAGCAATGCGCCGAGATCAGTTCCGAGCAGTGGTCGCGTCTCTCCGAGACGCGCACCCTAGCATTCCGCCTCGGCTGCCACTCAAGGGCCGCGCGTTTCGGAGAAACGCGGCCACGCTCAATGCATGAAGCCTGGCACGCCGGAATCGCTGCGATTTCTTCCGAGGCCGGAAGGGCGAGCCGGGCGAGCCGGTTCAATCCGCTGCATTCGAGATTGCACCAGGTGCGGCATCCAGAGCGCCGTACCCACCAACTCAATCAACACATCAGGATCAAACGGTTTTCGCAGGTAATACGCGCCGCCGGCGTCGTGTGTGCGGCGGATGATGTCTGGCGCCTGGTTGCCTGAAACGAACAATAAGGGCGCATCGGAGTTATTGTTTTCAAGCCGCAACTCGCGGCATAGCTCCAAGCCGCTTTCTCGTTGAATGCTTACGTCGCAGATGATGAGGTCGAGGCTTAAGCTGCGGGCCAACTTCCGCGCGGCGGCCGCGTCGCGCGCGCAATGACATTCATAACCGGCCATGTCGAGCGCGGCTGCCGTGCCCGTTAGCGTCAGTGCGTCATCGTCAATCACCAGAATTACGGCCGGATGCTGCGGCATCGAGTGCATGCGCGGGACCTCAATCAAAAAGGATAGGTTCGTGCCGCTCCATCAGCCGCCTTAGGGTTCGCTGACGATTCATTCGGCCCGGAGACTCTTTCCCCCTGAGAGCCTTTTAGCCAGACGGAGCGTTCGTCGCGGACGACAACACTCGAATAACCGTCGCAATCCGCATGACTGGTGATTTAGTCCATTGCCGCACGGTTCGTCGACAGGAAAATAATGGACAGGAAGATACGGCTGTCGAGGAAATACGGCACTCGTTCGTTGCTTGATCTTCCTGTCCGAGTATGTGCCGAGCGTTCCATCTTGATGTACAATCGGATGAATCTGCGAATCTCCGACTTCTATTAAAGTGAAGCGCATGCTGATCGCGTACATTGGCCCGGGATCAGGACTGGAACTGATCGCTCAATTTCTGGCCTTATTAGCCTTCATGGCAACGGCGTTTCTGGCGATATTGTTTCAACCCATCGTGACCCTCTATCGCTTTGTTCGCGGCAAGCTGAGTCGCGGCGCTACGGATCCACTGGCCATCGGCACAGGCCAGCCGCAGGGTGAACTCGACGAAACTCATGCGTCGGATGCCCCAGGCAGCCAGTCCCATCAGGACGAGCGAAAAGTCGGGTCATTGGCGGCGACGGTGTCGGAGGCGCCAAGTGAAGGCTGATCAAGCCTTCGAGGACGGCGGCTCGTCGCCCGGCGGCCGGACAACTCCCGCGACGAACTCCGTCACCGGCAACGATTCACCTTTCTACGTCCCGCGCATGCTCGACATCTTGGGCGGTCTTGTCGATCGCCACCGAGACTTCTGGCTCTGGCTGGGGCGAATGGAATCAAACTCGCTTGCGCAAAAGTTGCGTCACGTCCCCCTGGCGATGCCAATTTACATTTGTGGACTGGCCCGTTCGGGAAGTACTCTGTTGCACGAAGTCGTTTGTTCGCACTCGGGTGTCGCGACCCATCGGATCAAAGACTACCCGATGACCTTCACGCCCTACTGGTGGCGGCGTGCGACCGCGAAACTGCGACCCAAGGAGCCGCACGAGCGCCCGCACCGCGACCAAATGATGATTACGACAGAGAGTCCCGACTCGGTCGAGGAAATGCTCTGGATGGCGTTCTTTCCCGGCTGCCATGATCCTGCAGTCAGCAACGTGATGGGTGCCGGCGAGAGCCACCCAGCTTTTGAAGCGTTTTACAATGCACACCTCCGCAAGCTGCTGCTGGCGGAACAGGCCGCGCGCTATGCGGCCAAAGCAAACTATCACGTCGCTCGTTTGGCTTACCTGGTGCGGCTGTTCCCCGACGCGAAGTTCATCATCCCGGTGCGGGCGCCGGCCGGGCACATTGCCTCGTTGGCGCGGCAGCATCAATTGTTTTCCGCTGGCCAGCGGCAGCACCGGCGGGCACTCCCTTTCATGCAGAGGTCAGGCCATTTCGAATTCGGTCTGGATCGCAGGCCCATAAACCTCGGCGATTCAGAACGAGTTCAAGGAATTGTGCGGGCCTGGGCCGCGGCCGAAGAGATCCGCGGTCTGGCCCTCTATTGGGATATGGTCTACGGCTATTTGGCGCATTTACTCGAGTCGGATGAAAGAGTCCGGGCAGCCGCATTGGTCGTGCGGTTCGAAACCATGTGCGACGCTCCGACGGAAACTCTCCGGTCCGTCTTGCACCATTGCCTACTGCCGAATGCCGAACACGTCGCTCAGCAGCAGGCTCCCCGAATTCGCTACCCGACTTACTACAAAAGTGACTTATCTGCTGATGAATTGGCGATCGTTCGCGAGCTGACCGCCGATACTGCCAGCGCTTGGGGATACTAAAGTCCTCGAGGAGCAGTATCGATTCTTCCCGGCTTCTGCGTTCTGGGGAAAACCGTTACGGCCGGGGAACTTCGTGCGGCTGATTCAGAAAACTGAGCTGATCCGGTCCGTAGCGTCGGGCACTGGCGACGGAGGTGTAGCAGGAACAATCCCAGATAACCTTTTTCTCAGAGGATATTTCTAACAACTGCCCATCATTGGCATTCACGATAAACGTGTTTCCATTGGGCAGTCGTTGGCAATTTCCCCGCACGGGACTGTAAAACGACACCTGCGGATCTTCCGCAGTCGACCAAGGTATCGCCTGGGTCGCAGGATGATACTCCAGCACTCGTGACATGTTGGCACCCGGGCCCAAGTTGTCGAAGATTAACAGATGCCCATTGGCAAGAAAACGCGGATCATGCTGACTCTTCCAAGGGCCACTCTTCGCCCAGACGATCTGCTGGCGGACCGTATCCAGTACCGCCACCGTATCCAGATTGCGCACCGAAATGAGTACCTGCCCGGCCTCAAACATCGGGAAGGACTTCGCGAGTTCGCGACTCAAGACGTGAACCGAATTCGTATGCAAAACGTCCCCTCGACTCTGCTCATTCCAGGCCACCGCGGCACCGGCTGGCGGTGTCTCGAGCTTCTTGACTGGACCCAGCAGATTCGCGTACGGCCCGTTGTGAAAGGCTTCGAGCAGAGAGATTTTCTGTAATTCGACTCCGGTCTTGGCGTCCAGTAGAACCACATAGTCGACCAAAGTGGGAGTGGGAATCGCGCCCAGTCCGTCAGGCATTTCTTTGACGATCTTGTGCGTTAGCACGTAAATCGTGCCGTCCTCATCTACGTCCACGCTGTGGTGGCAATTCGCAGCGTACGCCCAGACGACATTCGATTCCCGGTCCAACTTGACGAGCCCATATCCGTAGGGCGTATCACCCATCCCTTCTAGCACCGCCAGCAAGTCGCCATTGGGGAATAGATACGAGTTAAAAATATGGATCCGTGAATCGTCAATTGGCGCTCGAATATGGTCTGCAGACGGATTGGGCCATATTTTGCTAAATGAAATCGACCACCTGTGAACGACGTCCCCTTGCATGTTGATGAGTACCGCCTCGGTGCCCTGCCCGGTGGAATACAACGTAAAACCGTCAAACGTGCCCGGCTTATTCAACGTGACCGTGGCCAACGGGAGCTTGAACGTTGGTGGCAGCGCCGGATCCGCTTGCTTCCGTTCGAACCACGCACGGCCTCCGTTGAACGCCTGCCCCAGAAAATGCGAGGTTGGAAGTCCGAAATACATTGCTGCAGCGCCAAAAATATAGGCCAGTGTCGCAATACCAAGCACGAAAAGGCCACGCGCGAAGCGATGTTGCACGCGCGAGCGGTCGGCGCACAGCGCCAGTACCGGTGTCAGAGTCAGGCTAATAGAGATAGCAAGCAGCAAACGTAATGACATCGTCCATCCTACATCGTATTCCGCTGTTCTATAGCGTCGCTTGCCCGCGACCTAGGGGTACAACCGAGGGGCGAATTATTCTGGCTGATTATCGTTACGCTGCGATGTTACCGGACGGGAGTGAATTCCGATTTCCAAGTAGGGTTACTGGCGTGCACGCAGCATCCGCAGAAACTCCCGCGAGAGAGGCGCGTTGTCGAACCAGCCGCGAGCCGTGACGATGTTTCCGTCCAGCACCACTTCCTTGTCCACATACTTCGCGCCACCTTGTTGGGCGTCGAGTGCGCACTTGGCGATAGTTGTAACGGTCTTGCCCTGAATGCAACCGGAGGCAGCCAGAATCTCGATGCCGTGACAGACGCAAGCGATTGGCTTTCCGGCTTGGCAGATTTCGCGCGTCACCCGCAGCAGATCCTGATCGTACCGCAGGTATTCGGGGGCTCGTCCGCCGGATATGAACATTCCGGCGTAGTCCGCAGATTTCAGGTCGCGGAACGCCGCCGTCGCGCGAATGAAGTAACCCGGCCGCTCCTGAGTGATATCCCAAGGCACGGACGAGTCGGGCGGGATCTCATGCAGAACCGTATGGTACAACCGGGCCTCCGGTCCAGCTACGACGACGTCGAAGCCTTCTTCGGCCAAGCGGAAGTAAGGGTAGAACGTGTCCAGCGCCTCGGTGGCGTCTCCCAGGGGCATCAGAATCTTGGGCATGGTTGGCCTCGGTTGCTGAGTGTCAAAAAGTGGATTCGTTAAAGGAGATCGTGCGGCAACAGGTGGCCAAGATGCGCATCTTCGCTTCCCGGTCACGAGTTCGGATGGCCGTTGTCGGGCCACTTCTCCTAATTCAAACTGTACGCAATCAACGCTGGACTTTCAGCCGTTTTTTCCAGTTCATGATTAACAGGCACACGAGTAGTTGAAGTTTGGCAGTCAAAACTGTGCATCCTTCCCCTATTGGGGACAATTCAAACACGGACACTCGCACGCACCAGATCTTGCCTCGCAGTCTTCAATCCGCAAAAGCATGAGCACCATCCCCGGACATCCGTTAACAGTCTTTCTTGGTTCGACCAATGAAAACGGCGCCATTGCCCCCAACCCAGCGACGTTATCCGCGCTCCATGATGCCGACGTCATTCTGGGTCGCGACAGAGAAACTCGTGAGGAATTCGTCGTCTTTGGGCGGGAAACACTGCAGCGGGTCGCTCAGGGCGAAGATGCGGCGGAGGGGTACAACGTTTTGTGCGTCGAGATCAATCAACGTCACGGAAGCACCGATTTGGAACTGCTGATAGCAGTGGTGACATCTGTGAAAGGGAGGCATGACTTCATCGATTACCGCACCACAGAAGCACAAACATCCGATGGTCAGGTGTTACCCGACAAGGCGACTTGATTCGACGAATGGCCCGGCAGGAAGATAAAGGACAGGAAAACAGAGCAGCAATGGATGAACACGTTCTACCCATCCGTGTCTTCCTGTCCGCCATCTTCCTGTCGTCTCCCTAGCGCTTATCTTGTTCCAAGTGGCTCGGGGCTTATACTTTACGGGCCGATATTCGGTTTTGCAGAAGAATGCGGTGTCCTTTGTATCGACGCCGCCCGAAGACTTACCCAGGACGAATCTATTTCGCATGCTTCAGGTCAAACTCCCAGACGGTACCGTCAAGGAATTTAGCGACTCCATTACTCCTCGAGACGTGGCCGCGCAAATCGGCGCGGGGTTGGCCAAGGCGGCGGTAGCCGCCGCCGTCGATGGCAAGCTAGTCGGGTTGGATTATCGGTTTCCCAAGGACGGATCGGTTGCGCTGCGCATCCTCACCAAGAAAGATCCCGATGCCTTGGGCGTGATGCGGCACTCCTGCGCGCACATCATGGCCCGTGCGGTCATGCGGCTCTTCCCCGGTGTGAAGCTCGCCTTCGGACCCACCGTCGAAGGAGGCTACTACTACGACTTCGACCTCGAGCACAAACTTTCTGAGGACGACTTTGCGGCGATCGAGGCCGAAATGGCCAAGATCATCCAGCTCGACGAACCGTTCGAACGCATTGAAACTCCGCGCGACAAGGCTCTACAAATCTGCCGGGAACTCGATCAGGCCTACAAGGTCGAGCACATCGAAGGGGGGCTGGGTGAATTCGGCTTGCTGTCGTTCTATCGCCAGGGCGAGTTCATCGATCTTTGTCGCGGACCCCACGTACCCAGTCCAAAGGCCATCGGCGCGTTCAAGTTGTTGTCGGTCGCAGGCGCGTACTGGAAAGGTGACCAAGCCAATCGGCAGCTGCAGCGACTATACGGCACAGCGTTCTTTTCGCAACAGGATCTCGATGATCACTTGCAGCGAATCGAAGAAGCCAAACGCCGCGATCATCGCGTGCTTGGCAAACAACTCGAGCTGTTCACGATCAGTCCCTTGGTCGGAGGCGGATTGATCCTGTGGCAGCCGAAGGGGGCGACAGTTCGCGAAAGGCTGGAATCGTTTGTGAAGGACGAGCTTCGTCGCCGCGGCTACTTACCGGTCTACACGCCGAACATCGGTCGCGTCGAGTTGTACAAGAAGTCCGGGCATTTTCCCTACTACTCGGACAGCATGTTCAAGCCGATCAAGATGGAGGATGACGAAGAGTACATCCTCAAACCGATGAACTGCCCGCATCACATCATGATCTATCAGGCCCGTCCGCGCAGCTACCGCGAGTTGCCGTTGCGCTTGGCAGAGTTCGGCACGGTGTATCGTTACGAGCAATCGGGCGAGTTGTCCGGGATGACTCGCGTCCGCGGTTTTACTCAGGACGACGCCCACATATTCTGCACCGACGAACAGGTTGCCGACGAATTTCGCGGCTGCCTGGACATGACCAAGTTCGTACTCAGTTCACTAGGACTAAGCAATTATCGCGTGCGGCTCGGTTTTCGTGATCCCAACAGTCAAAAATACGTGGGTCGGCCAGAACTGTGGGACAAGGCACAGAATTCGCTGGTTGACGTTTGCACCAGCCTCGGAATGTCCTTTACGAAGGAACCGGGCGAGGCGGCTTTTTATGGACCGAAGGCGGACTTCGTGGTCACGGATTGCATCGGTCGCGAGTGGCAACTCGGTACAGTGCAGCTTGATTACAACCTTCCGAGTGAAGATCGCTTCGGTTTGGAGTACATCGGCGCGGATAATCGCCCGCATCGCCCCGTGATGATTCACCGGGCGCCACTCGGCTCGATGGAGCGGTTCATCGGCGTGTTGATTGAACATTTCGCGGGTGCGTTTCCGTTGTGGCTGGCCCCGGAACAAGTCCGCGTATTGTGCGTGAGCCAAAAATTTGAAGAGTATGGTCGACAGGTCGAGCGACGACTGAACGACGCCGGCTTCCGAGTTACCGGTGATTACCGGGCAGAAAAGATCGGCTCGAAGATCCGTGACGCGCAGTTGGAGTTGATTCCGTACATGTTCGTCGTCGGCCAACGAGAAATGGAAACGGATTCCGTGGCCGTGCGCGACCGTTTGGAAGGTGATCAGGGGATCATGAAGTTGGAGGCCGCGATGGACAAGCTGCGGACGGAAGTCGCCGAGCGAACTGTCCGCAAGACATTCAGCGGTTCGGCGGGAATGGGAGACCGAGCCGCGGCGAACGAATACTGACCGACGCATTGACGGTCGCCTGTGCGACCAGAAATACTGAGCAGACTTCACGACTTCTACACGAAAGGGTTTTAACTATCGACCGCATTTCCGCTCGAGTGAATGAACAGATTCGCGTCTCCCCCGTACGCGTTATCAGTTCCGATGGGCAACAGTTGGGAATCATCACGACCGCGGAGGCCATTGCGCAAGCGCGGGAAGTGGGCCTCGATCTTGTGGAGGTGGCGCCCAACGAGCGCCCGCCGGTCTGCCGGATCATGGACTACGGCAAGTACAAGTATGAAAAGAAAAAGAAGTCCCATCAGCACACGCACCACACCAGAATCAAAGAAATTCGTCTCCGTCCAAAAACGGGTGAGCACGATATCGATTTCAAGGTGAAGCAGGCTGTCGGCTTCTTGCAGCAAAAGGACAAAGTGCAAATCTCCCTGGTGTTTCGCGGCCGCGAGTTGGCTCACATCGAAGAGGGTCGAAAGGTTATGGAATCGGTTGTGGCCGAATTGTCCGCATTCGGCAAAATCGAACAGCCGCCACAACAGATGGGCAAACGTATGATCTGCACTATGGGTCCAAAATAGCGGGTCCAAAATAGCGGGTCCGAAAAATCGCGTAGAAAGCAGTCGGCGGGAAGTCGTCGTGGTCGACCGTTCGATCGAAGCGACCGTGGCGAGCGGACGCGGAATCAGGAGCCGTTCGATGACCGGTACATTTACCGCCGCCGCTTGTCTGACGAATGCGATCTCGGTGTTGCTACTTGCGATTGGGTCGGTCCCGTTGAACGCCGCTGACTCAACGGAAGACGCGGGTCTGACAATCCGCTGGGAACAGAATTTTCTGCGGATTCGTGGCCCGAAAATTCCCGGTGGCGAGATCGAGATCCTGTATTTGGAAGCCTATTGCCGACCAGGATCCACCGATCGTGACTGGGGCGAGACAGTGATCGGACACCGAACGGAGCAAGTCTCTGCCAGCGCCGACGGAAGAGTTATTAAACTCCGTGACGTCGTTCCCGCGGATGTGGATCGACTTGTTACCCGGTTCAAAGCTGATTTCCCAAT